>DASUVL010001125.1:0-4062 GCA_036379015.1 Niastella sp. | reverse complement strand
AAATCCAATATCAGCCCTGTGCACTTTTTTAACCTTACTGATTCAATATCCATGCGAAAACCATTTCATGTAAAATCCAGTATCAGCCCTGTGCACTTTTTAATCCTGTTAGTTCCAATATCCGGGAAAAGCCAGTTCATGTAAAGATCCAATATCAACGTACCGTGTTTTTTGTTTTAACAAGAGAGCCGTTTCAATATCCATGTGAAGACCATAGATGAATGAATCCAATATCAAAAGCCCTGTGTACTTTTTTAACCCTATTAGTAAGTTTGAGATCATTCATACATGTTTAGATCCGCCCTTAGTAAACATTGACGGTTCCAATATCGATGAAAAGACCATACCGTTTAGCAACCTGTAGCAACTCTCCATTAATCGCAGTATCCTTAAAAAGATCACCCGTCAGATTTTATGACAAAAGCCCCGCCTCGGCGGGGCTTTTTTACCCCCAGCCTCTCCCGACGAGTCGGGACTGGCGGAGAGTAAATAAAAAACAGCCAAATGATAAAAGCTTAAAGACGAAGGCAAATACACCTGCAAGCTTCACGATACAACCAATTCATAATACAACATTAGGCCCGTTGTATTACGCCCCCTAAAGGGGGTCGGGGGGAATAAAAAAAGCCACACCTCACGGCGTGGCTCTACCACTTAAACAGATAACAGAGTTATTATACCAAATATCCAAACAGCGTGTCATTTTTATTCAACGCTGTGTAGTTTATATTATAACGTTGCATGTTTTGCAACAGTATATCGTAGTCGTCTTTTTTTTGTAACTCGATGCCAACCAGTGCATGTCCCGATTCTTTATTATGCTTTTGCATATACTCAAACCGGGTGATGTCATCATTAGGGCCCAATACATGATTCACAAATTCTTTCAGGGCACCCGGCCTTTGTGCAAACCGGATCAAAAAATAATGTTTTAATCCTTCGTACTGCAGGCTTCTTTCTTTGATCTCCTGCATACGGTCGATATCGTTGTTGCTGCCACTTACAATGCAAACAACTGTTTTGCCTTTTATCACATCCGCATAATCATCCAGGGCGGCTATTGATAAAGCACCGGCGGGTTCTACCACTATAGCATCTTCGTTGTATAGTTTCAAAATGGTAGAACAAACTTTTCCTTCCGGAACCAGGTGCATATCGTCTAACACTTCCTTACAAACAGAGAAGGTAATATCCCCTACTCTTTTCACGGCAGCGCCATCTACAAAACGATCTATATCGCTGAGCGTAACCGGTTCACCGGCTTTCAACGCTTCAAACATAGAAGGCGCGCCTTCCGGTTCCAGTCCAATGATCTTTGTTTTGGGTGAATACGTTTTTAAATACGATCCAACCCCTGCACTTAAACCTCCTCCACCTACCGGCACAAACAGATAATCAATATCCGATTGCTCTTCCAGTATCTCAACGGCTACTGTTCCCTGACCTTCAATAATACGGTAATCATCAAACGGCGGAATGAACACCATACCGTTTTCTGCTGTGTATTTTTTAGCAGCTACTGCACAATCATCATAGGTATCGCCTATCAGTTGGATCTCGATATGCTCTTCCCCAAACATCTTGGTTTGATTCACCTTTTGGTTTGGTGTAATGATTGGCATAAAAACCACCCCTTTTACACCAAGCTTTTTGCAGGAGTAAGCAAAACCCTGTGCATGGTTACCGGCACTGGCACATACCACTCCGCGTTGTAATTGCTCGGTGGGTAAACTGCTCATCATATTAAACGCACCCCGCAATTTGTACGACCGTACTATCTGCAGATCTTCCCGCTTCAGATACACGCTGCACTGGTATTTCTTCGACAGGTTGTGGTTTAACATCAGCGGTGTTTTAGTCACCACTTTTTTTAACCGCAATGCTGCTTTGTGAAATTCCAGCTCAGGCCTGGTATGTGTGAATGTGCCCATATATGGTTGTGTTAAAAAAAATTAGCCACCGTTGTTTTAGTTATCAGAAAACGCAAAACGCTTCATGCAAAACGCTGAACGCTATCTTTCAATGTGAACCGGTGGCTAATATCTTGAATGCTGAACGCCTAACGCGGAACGCTAAATGCGAATTGATCTTGCGTTCTGCGTTAAGCGTTTTGCGTTGAGCTTATTAAGCAACTACTTCTGCAGGCTGCTGATTTTCCGGACGAAGGCTGCGCACTGTTTTACCAGCTTGCCACATTTCGCTATCACGCAGTTCTTTCAATTCAACTTCCAGTTTCTCGCGGTAATCAGCCTGGCTGTTGCTGTCGATAGAACGTTGAGACTCTTTACCGGTTGCAACGCTTTCATATAATTCAGTAAATACAGGTAATGTTGCATCGCGGAATTTTTTCCACCAGTCTAAAGCACCACGTTGTGCAGTTGTGCTACAGTTGGCATACATCCAGTCCATACCATTTTCTGCTACCAGCGGCATCAGTGACTGTGTCAGCTCTTCTACTGTTTCGTTAAAGGCTTCAGAAGGCGTATGACCTTTACTGCGTAATACCTGGTATTGTGCGGCAAAGATACCCTGAATAGCACCCATCAATGTTCCTCTTTCGCCAGTTAAATCGCTGAATACTTCTTTTCTGAAATCAGTTTCAAACAGGTAACCGCTACCAACGGCAATACCTAAGGCAACTACTCTTTCTTTAGCTTTACCGGTAGCATCCTGGAAGATAGCATAGCTGCTGTTCAAGCCACGGCCTTGCAGGAACATCCGGCGCAAAGAAGTACCAGAACCTTTAGGTGCTACTAAGAATACGTCTACATCTTTAGGAGGTACGATACCGGTTTGCTCGTTGAAGGTGATACCGAAACCATGTGAAAAATATAATGCTTTACCTGCAGTCAAATGTTTTTTAACAGTAGGCCACAATTGAATTTGCGCAGCATCACTCAACAGGTAACAAATAATAGTACCACGTTGTAATGCTTCTTCAATTTCGAACAATGTTTCGCCAGGTACAAATCCATCACGCACTGCTTTATCCCAGGTTTTTGAATTTTTACGTTGACCAACTATTACATTGATACCATTGTCTTTCTGGTTCAGCGCCTGACCCGGTCCTTGTACACCGTAACCGATCACTGCTACCGTTTCATTTTTCAATACCTGTTGCGCTTTGGCAAGTGGGAACTCATCACGAGTTACTACATTTTCTTCCACCCCGCCGAAATTTAATTTTGCCATTGTTGAGAATGTTTATTGTTATTGGTTTTTTGTTTTGGTCCGGTGAATTCTCATTCACCTTTATCGTTGGATCCTTTATACGTTTTGTGTTTGGCGTTCCGCATTTTACATGGTAAACACTTCGTCGCCTTTACCTAAATATTCGTTTTCTATTACTTCTTCACCGGGTTCAGCTTTTTCAAACTCTTTCAGTTTGCTGTGAAAACCGCTGCTGGCCTTTATGATAGCTACGCGGGCGCTACGTACAAACTCGATCAACCCAAATGGCTCCAGTACAGCTATCAGCTTATCGGTTTCTTCGCGTTGACCAGTTGTTTCAAATACGGTATAATCTTTCCTGATCACTACCGCACGGGCGCCGTACTCACGCAACAACCGTTCTACTTTTACTTTCTCTGCAATTTCATCAGTGGGTACTTTATACAAAGCCAGTTCCTGCCAAATAATTTCTTCGTTGGTATTGTAATAAGCTTTTAATACTTCCACTTGTTTTTCGATCTGACGCACCAGCTTTTTCACTACTTCTTCCAGTTCATTGATAACGATGGTAAAGCGGTGAATGCCTTCTACTTCACTGGGTGAAGTATTTAAACTCTCAATATTGATCTTACGGCGTGAGAACATGATAGCGATCCGGTTTAGTAAACCGATCTGATTTTCAGTATATACCGTAACGGTGAATTCCTGTTTCATAATGTAACCCAATGGGGGTTTAGATGAATAACAATTTGTACCTAGTTTTCTTTAATAGCCACTACGCGCAATCTTTTATAATCGGCATACCATTTTTGCTGTCTGAACTGTGTGCTCCTCAAAGTTTCCTGCACTTCCTCGAGTATAGCATCTTTTGCTACTGCATCAACGCCTTCC
>DASUVL010001124.1:0-5378 GCA_036379015.1 Niastella sp. | reverse complement strand
GCATCATGTTTTCTGAACTGTACAACTGATCGGGGCTAAACAAATTCCGATAATTGTTGAACAGGCTATATTCACCGCCGTTAATAACCGAATCGGCATACAATTTGGCGTTCGCATAGTCCTGTTCGTATAAATATACTTTAGCCAGTAATCCCTGTGCAGTGCCTTTGGTAACGCGGCCCAGGTTGCTGGTTCCCCATTGCTGCCGGGTAGGCAGATAAGCGCTGGCGAATTTCAGGTCGGCAATAACCAGTTTTATAATATCGGCATGCGAGCTTTTAGCAATATTGTATTCAGCTGTGGAAGGATCGTGATCGCGCAGGGGTGCATCGCCAAATACATTCGTTAAATCGAAGTGATAATAGGCACGGAATAATTTCCCCTGCGCTTCATATAACGTTGCCGAAGCAGGTGCTGATTTAGCCACCGCCGTCACATTATCGATCACTACATTAGCATAGTGAATGTTCTGGTATGTTCTGTCCCAATACTGTTGAACATACCCATTGTCTGTGAGGTAGCTGTAATTCTGAAAGAAATTCATATTGGCATCAGTACCGGGAATAAAATCATCGGCACACATCTCATGCGTACTCCACTGCTGGCGACCTAATGTATATTCGCGCCAGGCCAGTGAACCATACAGCCTATTAACGGCCATGCCCAATGTAGTTGTGTCTGAAGTAATGGTGGCCGTTGAAAGCACCCCCTGAGGCGCCTTGTCGAGAAAACTTTTGCTGCACGATACCGTTCCCAGCATGGCCAGTGATATATATATGATAGCTAATCGTTTCATTGCTCTCAAATTAAAATTAGTTAGAAGGTTACATTCAGCCCTGCTTTTACTGTTCCTGAAACAGGGTACGTACGGAAGTCATCACCCATGGTTGACACGCCATATGAGTTGGATACTTCAGGCGAAAAACCTTTGTACTTTGTTATATAGAATGGATTGGTAGCATTAATGTACAACCGCAGCTTGCTGGCGGCAATTTTGCTAGCCACACCCTTATTGAAAGTATATCCAAATTCAACATAACGCGCTTTAAAATAGGTAGCATCGGCAATATTAAAATCACTTTGCTGCGAGGTTGATGTATTCACGGCATACCTGGGTATGCTGGTGTTGGTGTTCGTTGGCGTCCATGAATTGAGCCATTCAACGTTCATATTAGAAAGTCCGGAACTCAGGAACTGGTTACGGGTCGCATTGTAGATTTTGGCGCCATAACTTACCATCAGATCAATGGCAGCATCGAATCCTTTCCAGGAAGCATTTAATGAAAGTCCGCCAATAAACTTCGCGTGAGGCGAGCCTATATCCGTCTTATCTTTTACATCAATAAAACCATCGCCATTGATATCTTGAAAAACAAGGTCGCCGGGTTTAAGACCACTCCAGAATTGTTTCCCGGTTACGCCCGATTGCTTAACAGCATTTTCATTCAACGCATCAATCTGTGCCTGGGTTTGGGCAATGCCGGCTACTTTGTATCCGTAAAAATTACCGATGGGACTGCCTGCTGTTGAGATATGGGTAGAAGGCACCATCCAGTCGCCGGTGTATACTGTTTGATTCAGGAAATCGGTGATCTTGTTCTTATTGGCACTACCGGTTAACCGCACACCATAATTTAAGTCACCTATTTTATCGTCCCAGCTTGCTACAAATTCAAAGCCGGTGTTGCGTACCGTGCCTGCATTGGTGTATGCGGGGATGCTGATACCGGTACTGCCTCCGGGAATAGGTAATTGCAGCAACAGGTTTTTGGTTTGACGGTTGTAATAATCAAATTCTATTTTCAACCGGTTATTGAGGGTGGCAAATTCGGCGCCCAGGTCAGTTTGTTCGGCCACTTCCCAGGTAATATTGGGGTTGGAAGCCGCAGTAATGGTAGCACTGTTATAAAACACGCTGTTGAATACGCCTGAATATACCATGTCTTGCGTAAGGGTACTGAATGTTTGATAGTTCGGAATTTTGTTGTTACCGATCTGGCCCCAGCTTCCACGCAGTTTCAGGTTATTGATCCAGGAAACGTTCTTCAGGAATTCTTCTTCTGATGCCCGCCAGCCGAGGGCTACAGAAGGAAAGGAACCCCATCTTTTACCGTCGGCAAATTTCGAAGATCCGTCGGCGCGGTAAGATGCTGTCAAAAAATAACGGCTTTTATACGTATAGTTAGCTCTGAATAGATAAGAGAGAATTGATTCACTGGAAGGCATGTTCGCACTGTTTGTCCAGGCAAGGCTTGTAATGGGCAGCGCGTTTACATACCTGTAATCGTCGGCAGTAGATAACAAACCCGAGCCGGTTACGTCGAGCGTGTTGTAGTCGTAATTCTGTGCGGTATAGCCGGCCAATAAATCAATCTGGTGATCGTGGCCGAATGTTTTATTATAATTAAGAGTGTTCTCCCAAAGCCAGGTATAGTTTGTGTTGTATCCGTTCTGAATTGAATTAATGGCCTGGATCTGGTTGGGGCTTGAAATATTGAATGCCGGAATGTAGGCATCGATACGGCCCAGGGTAAAGTCGGTACCGTAGCTGCTACGGAAAGTAAGCCCATTGATAATTTCAAAATTCAAGTATGCGTTCCCTACAAATTGCAGCGGTTTCGATCTTACATCCTGGTTCAAATAAAAAGAGGCATATGGATTTATAACATCAGGGTCCTGGCCGGGCGTAAAAGAACCGTCGGCTTTACGTACTGTTAACAGCGGCGAAATGCGATATATTGAATTCAGACCACGGCCGCCATTCCATTGGGCAGTGCCGGTGTACCGGCTGCTGGCCAATGACAGGTTGTGACCTATTGTAATGCGTTTGTTTAATTTGTATTCGTTGTTGGCACGCAGGGTAATGCGGTCGAAGCTCGTGAATTTAATAACTCCATCTTCCTTATGGTAAGAAGCGCTGATATTATACCGTACGTTCTCCGAACCACCCGAAACACCTAATTGATAATCGCTAACGATACCTTTTTGCTTAACTTCTTTTGTCCAGTTGGTGCCTTCACCAATGGAATCGAGGTTGTTGTACAAAGGCGCCTTGCCGGCATTGTCGTTAAAGAGGTTTACCAGTTCGGCATACTGGCGGCCATTGGCTACATCATATTTGCGGGTAAGGAATTGGAAGCCATGCGAAGTATTAAAAGTAACTACCGGTTTACCGCTGCGGCCTTTTTTGGTAGTTACCAGAATTACACCGTTGGCGCCGCGTGATCCGTAGATAGCGGTAGCAGAAGCATCCTTTAAGATCTCTATGGAAGCAATATCGCCGGGTGCCAGGTAAGCGATGTTTGATACCATCATACCATCTACCACAAAAAGCGGACTAGCATCGCCATTGGTACCCAATCCTCTTACAAATACGGTAGGCGCAGCACCGGGACCACCCTGATTAAGTATGGCTACACCGGGCGCTTTTGCCTGCAATGCCTCGGCGGCATTACTACCGCCTATTTTTGTTATATCGGCTGATTTAATACTGGATACAGCACCGGTTAAATCGCTTTTTTTCTGTGTTCCATAACCAATGATCACCAGGTCGTTCATGGCAACAGGAGCCTGTACTAATTTTATCGTAATATCTGTTTGATCACCCACTTTAATTTCCCTGCCTACATAACCAACATAGGAAATAACGAGAACGGATTGGGGATTCTCCACGGTAATTTCAAAAGAACCGTCTTCTTTGGTGGTAGTGCCATAACCTTTCCCTTTTTCCTGGATATTAGCCCCCGCTAACGGCGCACCCGTTTCTGCATATATTTTCCCGGTTATTTTTATCGGTGGAGCCGGTGCCGGCTTTGGCGCCGGCAGCTCTTTTTCATTTACTACCACAATTTTGTTGAAGATGGAATAAGTGAGCGGCTGATCCTGGAAACAGATATCCAATACCTGCTGAATAGAGGCGTTGGTTACATGCACAGTAACCTTCCCGGCTTTTTGCAGCAATATCCCGCGATAAGCAAAGGTGTAACCGGTTTGTTTTTTAATTTCTTTAAATACCTGTTTTAATGGAATGTTTTCTCCCGACAGTGTAACTCTTTGAGAATACACGCCGGCCGTTACATTCAAACAGGCAACAAGCATAAAAATTGACAAGAAATTCATCACAAGCAATTGTTTTCGCCCAACCCCTATTTTACGCAAAAAGGGGCTGCAGCATGCAGTAAAATGCATAAATTTGATTTGTTTTGGTTAAACAATTAGAGAGATATACCATCACCTGTTGGCTTAACCTGAATTTGGTCCCGACTTTGTCGGGATCTACGACCGCTCCGAGCTCCAATCGGGGCGGTTTTCTTTTGGTTAAGCCTGGTCGGGAAACATGAAACGGCAGACGTGAAACGAGAAAGCGCGTTCTTCGCCACCGTTCATTCGTTTATTGGGAAGGCCGGTAATAATTTCCGGGCGGGTGGGTTCTATAACAAGTCTTTTCAAATGGCTTAAGCATATGTTTCGTTTTTAAAGTTACAGTACAGTCACTTTTTTCCCTTCGAATTTGAGCCGCACACCCGCAGTAGATCCTATTACTTTCAACACATCGGACAAATTGGTATTGCGGGGAATTTCAATAAACAAGGGTTCATTTTTTAAAGCTCCTTTATATTCCACTTCAATATCGTACCAGCGGCTGAGTTGACGCATGACCGCTTTTATATCAGCATTTTCGAAATGAAACAATCCGTTTTTCCAGGCCATTATTGATTCGATATCCACGTTGTCGTGAATGGTCAATTGTGAGTGGTGAATTACAGCCTGCTGGCCGGGTTCTAATATTGACCATTGACCATTCACCATTGACGTCCTTACTTTCCCTTCCAGCAAAGTTGTTCTCATTTCGTCCTCATCATCATAAGCGTTAATATTAAAGTGGGTGCCAAGCACTTCAACAGTTCCCTGTTTATCTGCTGATGAGAAATGAACTTTGAAAGGCATTTTTTGCCCTGAGTGAAGTCGAATGGTTGCCACTTCAAAATAGGCTTCGCCTTTTA
This sequence comes from Niastella sp., assembly GCA_036379015.1. Taxonomy (GTDB): domain Bacteria; phylum Bacteroidota; class Bacteroidia; order Chitinophagales; family Chitinophagaceae; genus Niastella. The sequence continues at coordinate 375 of DASUVL010001124.1, read as the reverse complement.
TTTCCACTCTTCTTTCATTCCCAACAAAAGCAGTAGGGAACCGGACAGAAGATGCTGCATTCAGCCATACCTTACTTCCATCGGGCAATACAAGTTGATACTGCCCGCCACGCGGAGTACTTAACGTATTGTATGTTATTGCCGATTGCTCCCGCCCTGCTGGAATTCCCGATTCATACTTTAACTCCCCTTCTTTTGTTTTACTCACCACACTACTACCCTGTTGTGCCAGCTGGCCATTACCAGCGCTGTCGAGTACAATGGTAGAATTATCACCTAATGTAAGAATGGCTTTATTGCCGCCAGGTGCAACATCATTAATAAGGGTCGCTTTTTTATCATTTGTAACCAGATCAGTTTTCGGGGTACGAACCA
>DASUVL010001123.1:0-5872 GCA_036379015.1 Niastella sp. | reverse complement strand
GCGGTATAAGTTATTCGTTTGCGTAGTATGCTGAAGGCTGCACGCTCAACGCAAAACGTTCTTAAGCGTGGCACGGTTCGAAACGTGTCACGCTTTTTTGTTGTAACTCTTCGTTAGCGCCCCAAATGCGCTTAATTAGGTACTAATTGTATTGCTTATCCCGACTAGTCAGGTAGCTTGTACCTGTATTTTGCGTGGAGGGTGTGGCGCGAAACAGTATTCATTATCAAATTATCACATTATCTAATTGCCCGTATCATCTCCCGCTTGCCCGGAGGGCCGGGTATATTTTCTACGCTGAACCCCACCGTCTGTAAAGCCCGTCGAACGATTCCCTTGCTGCAATAGGTGACCAGTATACCGCCCTTCGCCAATAACGAATACAATTGTTGAAATACCGGTTCGGTCCATAATTCGGGTTGTGCAGCCGGCGCAAAGGCGTCGTAGTAAATGATGTCAACCGGCTGACCGGTTGTAAAGTTGGAAAGAGAAGTATGCACCTTTCTTACAATAAAATTGTCGGTGATCGCGATGGCTTTGTCCCAAACGCATTGATGCAATAGTTCAAATGCCGGTTTCAGATCGGGGCGGTGCAAGGTATCGCAATAATTCAGTTGTTGAACGATAGACATTTCCAGCGGGAAAGCCTCCACCGTTTCGTACATTATTTTTTGTTGTATTTGTTCTGCCTCCATTAGGGTGAGGAGCGCATTAAGACCGGTACCAAACCCCATTTCAAAAACCACACATTGGCTGGCTGCGGTATGTTGCGCCCACCAGTAACGCCAACCAGCTTCAATATATACATGCAACGATTCGGAAACGGCGCCATGCACCGAATGATAGAATGCCTGCCACTCCGGTATGGCCACCGAATGCGAACCATCTTTTGTAACGATCAAATTTCGTTGCATACAAACAAAATTAACGGCTAAATTGCAATGATGCTGGAACGGCAAAAGGGCATATAACCGGTAAAACCGGAAATGATTTTGGCGTCCGCTACAAATTAAAAAATTTTATGGCCACCGAGTATCACATACACCTTTGCAAAGACAAAAAAATTAAAAAGCTTATTGATCACAATGGTGTATTCACATTAACCAAACAGAAGAATGTGTGCACTTATCTCTGTGCATCCATTATGAGCCAGCAGCTTTCTACCAAAGTGGCCGATGTGATCTATCAGCGATTTTTGAACCTGTATGCAGGTAAGCAACCATCACCCGAGCAGATCATTGCCACATCTCCGGAAACATTGCGGGCCATCGGGTTGTCAAACGCGAAAGTGAGCTATGTACAGAACGTAGCGCGGTTTTCCCTGGAACAGGGTATGGATCACCGCAAGCTGCATAAAATGGACGATGAAGAAGTGATTCAATACCTTACCCAGATAAAAGGAGTAGGCCGCTGGACGGTTGAAATGCTGTTAATGTTTGCCCTAAGCCGCGAAGATGTGTTTGCGATTGACGACCTGGGTATTCAGAATGCCATGATCGCCTTGTACAAGCTGGACCGTACCGATAAAAAGCAATTCCGGGAGGAGATGCTGCGCATCTCAAAAAAATGGAGTCCATATAGAACCTATGCCTGTATGTACCTCTGGCGCTGGAAAGATAACCCGCCACCACTGAAGAATAATTTCTGATTGCGGGATTTAGGGATTTCGTGATTTCTTTTTGTTCGGTCATAGTGCAAATCCTAAATCTCAAAATCCCGAAATCTCAAAATCATCTAATTCTTCCAAATACCGTCCTGATCCATCCCATTCGCGCATTCATCTATCCCAAACGCCGGTTGAACCTGTTTTCCTGCTTTGTTATTGGTTTGTAAAAGGCGGTTTCATGGCCTAAGCGTTTTAAACCTTTTGCATGAAATGGCTTCCCATGCAAAAAAACATATGCGTAAAGGAATACTTGTAGGGCTCATGCTGGTAGCCTGTTTTTATGAAACGAATGCCCAATATGGTGGCCGGTATGGCAGAAGCCAGGACCGCGACCGCGAATACCGCCGCCAGCAGATACAGGAATTAGAAGCTTTCAAACCTTCTTTGGATGTTTCTATCGGGTATGGCTTTCCCAACCTCGATAAATATTTGCTCGCTGATTTTAATAATTATTATTCTGGTAGCGGCACCCAATCGGGTCCTATCATTGCCAGTGTTGATTATCATTTTGCACCACGCATGGCCATTGGCGTAATGGTGAATTATGGCAAGGTAAGCCGGCCTTATTATAATTATTACACGGGCGAGCAGTCGTTTACCGGCAGTTTAACCAATACCGCCGTATTGCTGAATTTTACGCGGTATATGGGGATGTCGCAAAAAATAATGCCGTATACCCGTACCGCTATCGGTATAAATACCGGCCAACCTTCATACCTCGCTTCCGACGGATCAAAGGCTGCCGATACCGACGATGCAACATCCCTGGCTTATCAGGTAGGCCTGGGTGTTAAATTTAATGCCGGAAAGCACGGCGGGTTTTTTGTAGAAGCCGGCTATGGGAAATATATCTTATCCGCTGGGTTATCCATGAAGTTTTAGCTGGTTCACACAACGCTTAAACGACGTTCCACCATGGCTTATCGTCATCTTTTTTAGGCGTATCGGTGTTGTTTTGTGCAAGTGGTGTTTGATCGTTCTTTTTTGGTGCAGTTGTTTCGGTTACCGGATATTGCAACCGGTTTGTTTGTAAGAGGAGGTTAATTTGATGTTGAAAACTGGCGCCCTGTGCCGGTTTTACCATTTTCACAAAATTGGCATAACCGGTTACGGCACTGGCCAGGTTGCCATTGCCCCATTTTATTTCAGTGGCATCTTTTGTTTTTAGCTGATGCAATGCTGCCCTGAACTGGCGCAGCTTTTTGCGATTGATCCCTAATTTTTCATTCACCACCACCCCCGTTACTTCCTGGCAGGTTCCCTTACGCATAATACGGATCTTGTCGGGGTGAACGGTAAAGCCTTCATCGGACAGTACTTTTTTAATTCGCCATACCAATTGCTGTGCATTGGTACCCGCATTATCAAATGAAAAAGTAACGTCATCGGCATAGCGGGTATAACTGCATTGGTTTTTAGTCGCCAGGCCCTGCAGGCGTTTGTCCAGTTTGTAACACAAAATGTTGGTAATTGCCGGACTGGTTGGCGCTCCCTGCGGCAATACCCGGTTCCCTTTTTGTACAAAATAATGCTGGCCGTCAATAGTCACTTCTTCAGTCACTGCTTCTGTACATAACAAGGCCAGGATAATGGCTATTTTTTCTGAATAACCCAGTCGCTGCAACAGTCCTTTTACCCTTTTATAATGAATAGAAGGAAAGAAATCTTTAACATCTATATTCACTACTACCGCTTTGCCAATATGCGGCTGTGCATTGCTGATGATAGAACGCTCCAGGGCAAAACCATGCACGGCAGGATGAACAGCTACCTTGTTAAAGATATTTTCCAATATCCAGTACTGAACATTTTTTAAACGGGGCATGGGCGCAGAGATCAATCTTTTGCCTCCCGATTTTTTGGGGATATAAAATTTTTGATAATGCGATACGGTAGAAACTTTCCGGGAAAATGAAAGAAAGCGAAGTTCTTTTAAGGGAATACCAATGGCCGCGGCAAGTTCATTTTCATTATTAAAAATCGGCAGGTTATGTTTCTGTAAAGCCGCTACATTGTTTTCAATATTATTCAAACCAACAGAAACGTCTTCGCCCAGGTAAATGATCTCAGTATCTTTTTGCTTTTTCCAGGCGGCTGCTTTCTCAAAACGGAGTTGCTCTTTCTTCTTTTTGTTCTCTTCCCGTTTCAACTTGGCTTCTGCCATCCGCTTCAGCCGCATTTCTTTTAATAGCGCTTCTTTGTTCTGGTATTTCCGTTTTTCTTCATACAGCTTATTGAGCTCCTTACTAAGCTCAACTTCTTTTTTTATTAAAAGATCGGGAACAAGCGGTGCCTTATCATTTTTATCCCAAAAGCCCATACGCTTCATTTCTTCCAGTACCACTGAGTCCTTTGAGCTATTGCGGATGCGATCGTATAACTCCTGACGGGTTGCTTGGTTGTCTGCCATGTTGGGTGAAGAAAAAAAGATCATGTTTTGACAGAGGGAAGCATGCTGCCTTCGTGTATGCCTGTGACCAGATTAATCAACGCAAGGCATATGGGTACCACCATACTATTTAGGCACATAGTGCCGGTACTGAAAATAGTACACTGGTACCTATATGCCATAGTAAAGATTACATTTGGTGATGCATGAAATATTCATGTTGCATGAGCGACGAAACATCGCTCTTTCCTTTCGGAAGCAAGGTGCATGTAATTATTCCCCTCTGTCAAAGAACACGAAATGCGGTGAACAAATATAATTTCCTATTTTTTAATTTTTAAATAAATCAGGGTTTCTTTTTTTATTTCTTATTCACGTTCATCCATTACTTGAATCCCTGGGTTATCCTTGTTTTGTTAAACGACTGGCGAATGGCCAGCATATGTTCACAAGGTCCTTTGTATAATTTATTTTCAATATAATAGCTGCAGTCGCAACTGGCCGCTTTTATTTTTTCATCTGCATCGATCTGCAATTGGGTATTGTAGGTTTTGCGATTACCCTTGACTGTACCGGCTAATTGCAAGCTACCATCGGCCAACGCCTGGGAGGTAAACTTTATTTCCTGTGTATTCAGTAATGCGGCCGCCATTTCTTCACGCGGGTTATCAAAACGAAGTTTATCGAACGGCAATGGTTCACGACTTAACTCGCGTAAACGGTAAACGTTTTTGTTCAGGTCATAGATCACCCGGCCGGCCTGGGTATAAGCGCTCAACGCACCGGACACCTGGGCCTTATCTATATTAAGTTTTTGAGCTAATTGCTGCGACGTTCCCATCCAGTCTTGTTGTATGGCATTAAACACTTTAGCTTTGGTGGCATCATCTACAACCAGCCTGGGTGCCAACAAATCGAAATTACCCGCATGGCTCCAGTCATTGGCCGTCCAGCCGCTAAGACCTAAGGTGAAATTCATATCACCCAGATCGGCCAAATAAAAAGCAGGCAACCCTGTACCCAGCAAGTGAACCGTAAATCTTTTAGCTACAGGGATCAGTCTTTCCAGCACCAATAACCGTCGCCTGCCCCAGGTTCTTACTTCTTGTTTGGTAGCACCGGTATATATACTGCGTGCACAAATAATTTCTTTACCCCAGGGTTCCAGCAAAACCTTTACCGGTTGGCCTGGTTCCAGTACATACCGCAATGAGCGCGGACCTCTTTTTTCTTTAAACCGGCGCAATAATAAACAGATGTTGTAAATATCCATCGGGTGCAGGTCGAACTGAATGGTAGGCAGCGTCATGGCGCTGCTTACCTGTAAAAAACCACGCACCCAGCTATCGGGCAAATCAATTTTTACTTCCTTGTATTGCTCTTCGTTAGTCGTTTGAACGGTAAAACCTCCCGGATCAACTTTTAGTTCCGTTTCTTTATAATCGCGTATTTTCTGAAATTCTTCATACAGCGATTCGGAATAATCAACGTTGGTAGTGCCGCATTTATAATCGTCAATTTCTTTAAACACATTATAGCTACAGCTTAGTTTGCCATAGGTAGATTCATCCTGACTGAAACATTCAAAGAATAATTCATCGGGGTGAATGGTAATAACCGGGTCAAGCACAAACCACGCCGCGCGGTTCTTTTCGTAGATATAATTAAAGTATTTCTGGCGGGCTTTATAAAAAGGCGCCATCATCTTTTCTTTTTCAGTGCGAACCTCCACCAGCTCCGCTTTTAACTGCTCAATACGGTTATTGGAAGCGTTTGCATCATAACCGGCCATATGTTCAGCAAGGAACAATGCTTCG
>DASUVL010001122.1:0-4827 GCA_036379015.1 Niastella sp. | reverse complement strand
ATCCGCGCTACAGGAAGTTACATCCGCGGAACAAACGGACAATCCAATGGCATTGTGCCGATGCTGCGGGTATTCAATGACACAGCCCGTTATGTTGACCAGGGCGGTGGCAAACGCAAAGGCGCCTTTGCCATTTATCTGGAACCCTGGCATGCTGATATCGAAGGATTTTTGGACCTGCGTAAAAACCATGGTAAAGAAGAGATGCGTGCAAGAGACCTGTTCTATGCCTTGTGGATCTCTGACCTGTTCATGAGACGGGTTGAGGAAAATGGCGACTGGAGCTTGTTCTGCCCCCATGAAGCACCGGGATTAGGCGATACTTTTGGTGAAGAATTTGAAGCGCTGTACCATCGCTATGAAAAAGAAGGCCGGGCGCGCAAAGTGATCAAAGCACAGGAATTATGGTTTGCCATCCTGGAAGCTCAGATAGAAACCGGTACACCGTATATGTTATATAAGGATGCTGCCAATCGCAAAAGTAACCAGCAGAACCTGGGTACAATTAAAAGCAGTAACCTGTGTACGGAGATCCTGGAATATACCAGCGCTGATGAAGTAGCGGTATGTAACCTGGCATCGTTGGCATTGCCCCGCTTTGTAAATGAAGGAAAATTTGATTTCAACAAATTATACGAAGTAACTTACCAGGTAACACGCAACCTCAATCGCATTATTGATAATAACTATTATCCGATCGAAGAAGCAAAACGGTCAAACATGCGGCACCGTCCAATTGGGTTGGGTGTGCAAGGCCTGGCAGATGTATTTATCTTATTACGCCTGCCTTTTGAAAGCGACCTGGCGAAAGTGTTGAATAAAAACATCTTCGAGACCATCTATTTTGCGTCTATGACGGCCAGCAAGGACTTGGCAATAGAGCAAGGTCCTTATGAAACCTTTGCTGGGTCACCATTATCAAAAGGACAGTTCCAGTTCGATCTGTGGAATGTACAACCATCTACCCGGCATGACTGGAATGCATTGCGCGAAGAAGTAAAACAACATGGTGTTCGCAATTCATTGCTGGTAGCGCCCATGCCTACGGCTTCTACTTCGCAGATATTGGGTAACAACGAATGTTTTGAACCATATACCTCTAATATTTATGTGCGCCGGGTATTAAGCGGTGAGTTTGTTATTGTAAATAAACACCTGTTGAAAGACCTGGTACAACTGGGCCTTTGGAATGATACTATGAAAAATAAGATCATTTCAGCCAACGGATCTGTTCAGCAGATAAATGAAATTCCGGCCGAAATAAAAGCGTTGTACAAAACCGTATGGGAAATAAAGCAACGTCATCTGATTGATCTGGCGGCTGATCGCGGCGCGTTTATTTGCCAGTCGCAATCGTTGAACCTGTTTGTAGATAATCCAACGGTAGCCAAGCTTACCTCAATGCACTTCTATGCATGGAAGCAAGGCTTAAAAACAGGTATGTATTATCTGCGTTCACAGGCTGCTTCACAGGCTGTTCAGTTCACTGTTGAAAAGCAAGGCAGCCGTCAAATGGAACCGGTTGTGCCTAAATCTGCCGAGGCAGGTGATAATGATGGCCTCAATGGTGGTACCTGCAGTATGGAAGATGGTTGTGTTACCTGCAGCTCATAATCTGACCTTCATGCCAGACTATATATAACAATATAACAAGCCCGCCGAATATTCAGGCGGGCTTGTTCGTTATATGATCCCTTGCTGGTTATTCATTATTCTTTATATTTGCCCCTTCAGTTCTTTACTTTAACACCTTGTTTTCAGGTTAATGTCGCTTTTAGCGGTATTATTAAAAAGGAACCGTGTGCAAATCACGGGCTGTCGCGCAACTGTATGTTGTAGTGGGGGCATAAACACCCTCACAGCGCTGCATAACAAGCCACTGTTCGCCGAAGGCGGATGGGAAGGCATGCAGCAAAACAATAAGCCAGGATACTTGCCTGAAAATTGAGACGAATGCTTTCGCGGTTCAAAAGCAGCAGTCAGGAGCAGTTAAATCACCTCACTCGTAACTGTTTCTCTCTAACACTTTATCACGAAAGCATACACATTAAACGTAAAGACATTAATAATTTCATTAATGTTTCACTAAATGTTTTATGCGTATGCTAACACACAATCTTGGGGTCCCCCGTATTGGGGCACAACGCCAGTTAAAAAAAGCCAGTGAACAATACTGGTCGGGTAACATCAGCAGGACCGAATTATTCTTTGCCGCCAAAAAGATCAGGGAAGAAAACTGGTTATTACAAAAACAGGCGGGTATCGAAATGATACCCTGTAACGATTTCAGCTTTTATGACCAGGTGCTTGATATGTCGTTGCTGTTGGGCGCTATCCCGCAACGTTATACTCCGGTGGCAACTGACATTAAAGAGAATGCAGAAATAGACCTGTATTTCGCTATGGCCCGGGGTTACCAGCAGCATGATCTGGATATCACCGCTATGGAAATGACAAAATGGTTTGATACCAACTACCATTACATTGTGCCTGAGTTTACTGCCGGTCAGTCATTCCGGATCCTCTCCGATAAATTATTCCATGAATTCAATGAGTGCAAACGCGTAACAGGAACTACACCAAAGCCCGTATTGATCGGGCCTGTATCTTATTTATTGTTGGGAAAAGAAAAGCAAAGTGATCAGCCGGCAGAAAAACAGTTCGATAAAATAGACCTGTTACAACAATTGTTGCCGGTATATATCGATGTGCTGAAAAGACTGGAAGAAGCCGGTGCTGTTTGGGTTCAGATTGACGAGCCATTCCTGGTTACCGACCTCACCGAAAAACAGCAACAGGCATTTCAGCATGCTTATAAGGAGATCCGCAAAAAAAGTAACCTGAAAATTTTATTGGCTACTTATTTTGAAGGATTACAGGAGAATACCAACCTGGCAGTGAATCTGCCGGTATGTGCATTGCATATTGACCTGGTACGTGCCCCGCACCAGTTGGATGAAGTATTAAAAGCCATACCGCCTAAATTATCTCTGTCGTTAGGCGTTGTAGATGGCCGTAATATCTGGAAGAACGATTATAGCAAGTCACTCGCATTCATTAAAACAGCCATTGCTGCTCTTGGTGAAGAGCGGATTATGCTGGCGCCTTCCTGCTCATTGCTGCACTCCCCGGTTGACCTCGATGGTGAGACTGCCATTGATCCCGAAGTCAAAAACTGGATGGCTTTTGCCAAACAAAAGCTGGATGAGATAAACGCTCTGAAACAAATAACAGCAGGCAATAAAGAACTGCTGACGATCAATGAACAGGCTATTGAAAGCCGTCGTAATTCAACCCGTATTCACAAACTGGCGGTAAAGGAACGCGTAGCTTCTGTTAAAGACGCAGATGCAACGCGTAAAAGTGAATTTCCCATTCGTCAGAAAATTCAACATCAGCGGTTTAACCTGCCATTATTCCCAACGACCACGATCGGTTCTTTCCCCCAAACAGATGATATTCGTCAGTTGCGGGCCAGATTGAAAAAGGGAGAACTTTCGCAAAAACAATACGATGCAGATATTGAAGACGCAACGATCTCTGCTATCAGGGTACAGGAAGAGATTGGTTTGGATGTATTAGTGCATGGTGAGTTTGAACGAAATGATATGGTTGAATATTTTGGCGAACAGCTCGATGGGTTTTTATTCACCAAAAATGGTTGGGTACAGAGCTATGGCAGCCGTTGTGTAAAGCCACCGGTAATTGCAGGCGATGTAAGCAGAACAAGTGATATGACGGTAAAGTGGAGTTGCTTTGCGCAATCGCAAACCGATAAGTTAATGAAGGGCATGCTTACCGGCCCGGTTACCATTCTGCAATGGTCGTTTGTACGTGACGATCAGCCAAGATGGCAAACCGCTTTTCAAATTGCGCTGGCTATCCGGGACGAAGTGGTGGCGCTTGAGAAAGCGGGTATTAAGGTGATACAAATTGATGAACCTGCTATTCGTGAAGGATTGCCGTTAAGAAAGAAGGATGGTCCGGTTTATCTGGAGTGGGCGGTAAAAGCATTCCGTTTATCGGCCAGTGGGGTACAGGACGAAACACAGATACATACGCACATGTGTTATAGCGAGTTCAATGACATCATGGAACACATTGCAAAAATGGATGCCGATGTGATCACCATTGAAACAAGCCGTTCGCAAATGGAGTTGCTGGAAGCCTTTGCCCGATTCAAATATCCCAATGAAATAGGGCCCGGTGTTTATGATATCCATTCGCCGCGGGTGCCCACAGTAGAAGAAATGATGTACCTGCTTGAAAAAGCAGTGGCCTTGTTGCCGGTTAAAAATCTCTGGGTAAATCCCGATTGTGGTTTAAAAACCCGTCGCTGGACTGAGACCATAGCAGCCCTAAAGAACATGGTGCAGGCTGCGAAACAGGCAAGAGAGAAAATTCAGGAGCCGGAAGCGGTGTAGAAATACGGCAAACGGCAAACGTGAAACGTGAAAGGCCCTCCTCAGGACCGCCGCGCGATTTTTTCACGTTTGCCGTTTTACGTTTCACGACGGAATTTCGGATTGATCAAACTGAAAGGAAAACCAAAATAGGAAGGTATTTATGACCATAGAACAAAAAATACAACAATCCGAAACTCGGATCTTCAAAGCTGTGTTCCCCAATACCACCAACCATTACGATACTTTGTTTGGCGGAACCGCCATGGCTTTAATGGATGAAGTGGCATTTATAGCCGCTACCCGGTTTGCCCGTAAACGGATGGTAACGGTATCATCAGATAAAATAGATTTTACCAGGCCTATCCCGGCAGGTACCATCATTGAATTGATCGGTAAGGTAATACACACCGGTAATAGCAGC
>DASUVL010001121.1:0-6640 GCA_036379015.1 Niastella sp. | reverse complement strand
GCATTCCTTTATATCGTAAACATCCTGGCACTCATTAATGAATACCTGGCTATAGGCCGAATTGGTAGTGGCCGCATCATAGGTGGTTCGTAAGGCATGTTCATTGCTCGCTACTACCTTTTTAGTCCAGGAAAGTGCTTCAGCGTATTTCGATTGGTCCTGCAACGGGTAACCGGCCATGTACAGGCATACTCTGGCCAATATTCCCTGGATGGCAGTTTTTGAAATATGACTTGAATTTCCAATGGTGGTAATGGTATTCACTTTGGCTTCCGCTTCCTTCATATCGGCAATGATCTGTTCATATACTTCTTTTGCCGGTGTTCGGGATACCCGCACAGAATTGACATTTGTATTGGGTGTCAGATTTAAAGGTACATCCCCATAATTGCTCACCAGCAGGAAGTGATAATAGGCCCGCAGAAACAGGGCTTCTCCGAGTATTACCTGTCTCTTAGTTTCATCCATGGCCGGTTTACCAACGTTTTCGATCAGCAGATTCGCCCTTTCAATGCCTATATAGCACTGCTGCCACAAGCCGGTTATATATGGATTCGTATAATCATACTGGTAGAACATGGGGGCTGAATAGGAATTGGAGCTGAAAGCATAAAATGCCTCATCGGTGCAAATGCCAAGCTGAAACCAGAGCGAACTGCAATACAGGTATTCATTGCCCAGCAGATCATACGTAGCGGCCAGTGCAAGATTCAAATCGTTTTCACTGTTATAGTAATTTCCGGGCTCCACAAAATCAGTTGGTTTTTTATTCAACACTTTATTGCAGGATAATGCAAACAGTGCGGGCAGGAGTATAAGCAGGAACCGTTTCATATCAATATGTTTATAGTCGTAGTTGAGTAAGTTTATAAATTCACATTTATCCCAAAAGTCACCACACGGGGGCGGGGATAAGCCGAGTAATCGAACCCCGGAGTCAACACCGAATTGAACACACTAACCTCCGGATCAATCCCGGAATAGTTCGTCCAGGTGACCAGGTTTTGCGCTGAAACATAAAACCGGCATGATTTCACTTTGATCTTTCTCAGCATATTTTGAGGCAGGCTATAACCGAGCGAAACCGTTTTAAGCCGGAGGTAAGAGCCATCTTCTATTACCCTGGAATTAGCACCGGTGGGTGTAGTTGGTCCGCCTCCGTTAGTGCGGTACAAATTGGAGCTGGTGTTATCTGGCGACCACCGGTTTTCATAACTGGCAAATTGGTTAAGATTGGTTCGGCCGAAAAGATTGCCTTCAAAAATGTAGCGGTTTGCATTCACTATATCGTTGCCATAAGACCATTGAAAGAAAATATTCAGGTCAAAAGATCTATAACTGAAATCATTATTGAAGCCGCCTGTGTGAATGGGCAAGCCCCTGCCGATAATAGTATAATCGTTCGCATCAATCGTACGATCGCCGTTGATATCACGGAATTTGATATCGCCCGGTTGTATAGCGCTTCTTAAATTACCGTTGGAAGAGATATTGTCTTTCAACACATAATTGCCATTGGTTGCTTTGTCGAAATCGTCGTTTTGATATACGCCATCCCATATGTATCCGTACATCATGCCCAGTTGATTGCCCACCTGCGAAATATAAGAGGGGATAGTAGAAAAATAAAAATCAAACGGAGCGGTAGAAGTAACGGACGACTGGTTCTCCGTTAGTGCAAGTATTTTACTTCTGTTGAAGGAAATATTGAAACTGCTTTTCCAGGAGAGATCTTTTTTGCTCAGGTTAACCGTATTCAGGGTCAGCTCCAGTCCCCTGTTCTCAACGCTGCCGATGTTGCGCAGAGCCGACGCATAACCCAATGAAAGGGGCAGGTTGGCGTACAACAGGAGGTCGGTTGTTTTTTTGCGGTAAACGTCTGCTGACAGATTGATGCGGTTATCCAGGAAACTCAGGTCTGTTCCCAGGTTCAACTGCGAAGTGGTTTCCCACTTTAATCCGCTGTTTCCGAAGTTGGAAACAAAAGCGCCGGGCGAGGTAACATTGCCGAAAGTGTAGCCCTGCGAATTCGTGGCCACGGCAATGGAAGACAAATAGGCAAAATCACCGATCCGGTTATTTCCCGTTACCCCATAACTCACCCGCAGTTTACCATCCGATAGCCAACGGAATGGCTGCATGAATTTTTCCTGCTTAAACCGCCAGGCCAACGCGCCGGATGGAAAATAACCCCATCTGTTGTTGGGCGTAAACTTGGAAGAACCATCCGCGCGGTAAGACAATGTAAGTAAGTAAGTTGATTTGTATTTGTAATCAAGCCGGCCAAGAAAAGATGTCAATCCCCAGGAAGAGGTAGTAGCCGTAACGGTTTCCGGCTGGCCTTCATTCAGCCCGCTAAGGCCCAGCGTGGCATTGGGCAGGTTGGTAGCGCTGGAGCCATATCTTGCGGTCTTATTACCGGTTTGGGAATACCCTGCCACGAATGTAAGGGTATGGCTGTTGCCGATCTTTTTATTATAACTAAGTGTGTTCTCATTCATCCAGGTGGTATTCTTTAAATATATCACCGAGCCATTAATTCCTTTGGTAGATCCCAGGCGTGAATTCTTATTACCATATACCGTGAACGTATCGTTGAACTGGTTCATTTGTGTAAGGTTGTTGGTAATACCGGCTGTTATTTTCAATTTAAGTGCAGGCAGAATTGTAAATTCTGTATAGCCGTTCATAATTGAATTGGTGGAAAGGTGTTCCCGCAACGCATGTTCCTGGTTCAATATGGGGTTGATCCGTGCATCAACAGCAGGGTCAACGCCGGGATCAAACAATACGTCTTCGAGGTTAGGCACTCCGCTGATCCCGAAATTCCGGTAGCCCCATACACTGAACAGCGTACCGGTTGTAGAATTCTGGTTAGAAACCCCAGAGGGTGTAAGGCCCGACTGGTTCAGGTAACTATAATTAACATATACACCTGCTTTTACTGCAGCACTCAATGTTTGGTCAAGTGATATGGTTCCCTGGTAGCGTTTATACCCCGAATTGAGCATAATGCCAGCCTGGTCCAATAAATTTCCAGACAAATAATACTTCGTGTAATTATTCCCGCCGGTTAATGATAAGGAATAGTTTTGCATGGGAGCAGTCCTGAATAGTTTTGATTGCCAGTCTGTTTCGGGTACATCCCTGTATGACTCCAATGTTTTTCCGCCAGTGAGATAAGTACTGGTTGCATCTGCAGGATTCTTTTCCAATTGATATTTAACAAACTCATACGGGCTCATCAGTTTCATTGTGTTGATGGTTTTCTGTGTACCGTACGAAGCATTGAAAGCAATCGTAGGCGGGCCTGTTTTTCCCTTTTTAGTCGTAATGATAATTACGCCATTAGCGCCCCTGGCGCCATAAATGGCAGTGGCTGAGGCATCTTTAAGGATATCCATGGATTCAATATCCTGTGGATTGATCACATTGTTATTAGGTGATTCAATAGGAAATCCGTCCACTACATACAGCGGCGAATTATCCTGCGTAACGGAATTGTTCCCTCTTATTACGATATTCATGGCAGAGCCAGGCTGACCGTCTACAGAAGATACGGTAACACCGGCTACCCGCCCAGCCAGTGCTTCATCAAAAGAACGGACCGGCGCCTTCTGCATACTGGCGGTTGGCGCCCTGGAAACTGAGCCGGTCACATCACCCTTGGTAGTGGTGCCGTAACCGATCACAATTACATCATCCAGGTCTTTTACTTTTAACCGGAGTGTGATGTTGTATTCGGACTGGTCGCTAACCTTTATTTCTGCCAATTCATAATTGGAGGCAGAAAAAACAAACAGGTCACCGGTGGCAGCGACCAGTTTAAAATGGCCTGTTGAGTCAGTTTGAGTGGCAACTTTCTTCCCTTTAACAGTAACGGAAATGCCGGGGAGTACTGCCCCTGCGGTATCGCTTACAAGACCACTAACCGGTCGTTGGGCCAGCGTAATAGCAGGAATAAAGAACAGGAAGATCAGGAATACAGAGCGGGAAGTCGTTAGTACGGCATAATAATGCAGCCAATGGCAATCAGGCAATCGCATAAATAGTCAGATTAATTATAATAAATTAGCAGTATGAAATTCAGGGATTTTTGCGTGGCCTATGGGGTAAAAAATCGATAAAATAGGGTCTTTTTTTAAAAGGCATAAGGCAATTAGGCAAAAAGGCAGCGAGTGCGGGGTGTACCATACTCCTGAGCGTCCGCGTGTCGCTGAAGCTTTAGACGCTTGCGCCAAAGCTTCAGCGTCGGAGCACTGAGGCGCAAGTCGAAGGGCCAGGCGTTCGAAACGCAAGGGTGGCACACCTGGTCGCAAAAAAAGGAAACCAGGCTTAACATTTACCAAAATATCCTCAATTTCATACCTTGATGCCTGATGCCTCGTTGCCTGTTTTTTTCACGAACAAGCATTTCACCCACGGTATGAAGTCGCTCCTTTTGTTATTAGTCCTGTTGGCTGCCCGGTTCATGGGTTGGGGGCAATCGCTTTGGTTCGATCGCCTGGATGTAGAAAAAGGCTTGTCGCAAAACTCCGTTTTGTGCGTGGCACAGGACAGCCGGGGATTTATGTGGTTTGGCACCCGCAATGGGTTGAACAAATACGACTCAAGGAAAATAACCGTATATAAGAACAAGCCCGGCGATACTTCCAGTCTGCGTAACAACTATATCTTGAGCCTACTCTGCGATAGCCGGCAAACCCTCTGGATAGGTACCCGGGATGGGCTGCACAGGTACAATGCCGCAGCAGACAAATTTGAGCGGATCCCTGTAGCGGTTGCAACGGGCAGCGCCATTACCTGCCTGTACGAAGACTCCCAAAAGCGGTTGTGGGTGGGCACAACCAAAAACCTGTTTCTGCTTACAAACAGGGAGAAGCCTTCCTTCTTTTCTTTTGCGGGTCGTAAAAACTTCCCATCAAAGGGAGTGCTTTGCATGTATGAGGATCGCAGTGGAATTATCTGGGCAGGTACGTATGATGGCCTGGTTAAGATCACCACGGTTGCGGGTGGTTTTGAAGCCACTACTTTGCGGCATGATGCAGCCGGCAACAACAGCATCAGCGATAACCAGGTAACGAGCATTACCCAGGATGCGACCGGTTACCTGTGGATAGCCACGCTCAATGGCGGATTGAACAGGTTTGATGCCAGGCAGAACAACTTTGTTCAATACACCCAGGCCGGTCGTGCTCCCGGTGGGCTCATCAACAATCATATCCGGAAATTGCTGTACGATGGGCAGGATCGGATCTGGATAGGGACCCAGGAGGGACTGTCTATCCTGGATATTCACTCCAACACCTTTACTTCCTTTGTAAATGATCCGTGGAATAAGAACAGTTTAAGCCAGAACTCCGTACACAGCCTTTTCAAAGACAATACAGGCAATATATGGGTGGGCACTTTCTTTGGTGGCGTTAACAACTGCAATGCTTCTTTTGGCACCGGATTTACCGTGTACAACAACAGCGCCAGGCAATCACGGCTGAGTAACAATGTGGTAAGCGCCATTGTGGAAGACGATAAAAACAATCTCTGGATAGGTACTGAGGGTGGTGGACTGAATTATATAGACAGGCAAACCGGCCGGGTAATATTTTATCAGCACAATGCGGCTGATGCTACCAGTATTGGTTCCAACCTGGTGAAAACAATTTACAAAGACCGGTTGGGCAATATATGGGCAGGCACACATGGCGGTGGCCTCAACCTTTTTGTTCCTGCCACCAACAGCTTTAAAAGATACCTGTACAAAGAAAACGACCCTGCCACCCTGGGCGCAGAAATACCGTGCGTACTGGAAGACAGTAAAGGCATTTTCTGGATAGGCACGGAAACAGCAGGCATTAAACTGTTCAGGAAACTGGGAATTCAACTCACCCCTTATCCTGAAGGCGACGTTATTAGAGCCGCTATTGGTAATAAAGCTATTCTTTCGCTACTGGAAACCGCAGAACATACCATTTGGGTAGGCACCACCACCGGGCTCTATGCAATAACAGGAAACCAGGTAAAGCTGGTAGAAGAAAAAACAGGCAGCTATCCCTGTTATGTGAACACCCTGCTGGAAGACAGCCGGGGTAATATATGGGCAGGCACCTATTACAATGGCCTTAACGTTTACGACCGTACAGGTGTTAAGATAGCCGCTTATACGCAGGAACATGGACTGTCCGACAACAATGTACTGGGTATTTTGCAGGACAATAACCAGAAAGACATTTGGGTGGGTACCGCCAATGGGCTGGCCAGGTTGCCTGCTGGTGGTGGCAGAATAACCATATACAACGAGGCGGATGGATTGGCAGGCAATGTTTTCAACAACAATGCCTGTTATAAAAGTAACAGTGGTGAACTTTTCCTGGGCGGGTACAAGGGTTTCTCCGCTTTTTACCCGGATAAAATAAAAGAAAATACAGCAGTGCCTCCTGTATTTATTACCGAGCTCAAACTCTTTGGCAGGCCTGTAACGATCAATGGTCCCGATCATATATTAACACAAGACCTTCCTTTTACGCGGGGCATTCAACTTGATTACAACCAGAACGTACTGGCCCTTGATTTTGCTATTCTGAATTACGTAAAGCCGGAAAAAAACAACTATGCCTATAAACTGGAAGGTTTTGACAACGAC
>DASUVL010001120.1:0-2906 GCA_036379015.1 Niastella sp. | reverse complement strand
CGGGGCAAAGGATATGGACTGGAATTGCTATTGAAAAAAAATAAAGGACGCTCAACAGGATGGATCAGTTATACCTGGTCAAAAGCACTCCGCCGGATCAATGGCGTAAACAATAACGAGTGGTACCCGCCCACGTATGATCACCGCCATAACTTCTCGCTGGTATATAATCGCCCGCTTACTGAAAAAATAAGTTTATCGGCCAATTGGATCTACCGGAGCGGAGGACATACTACCATTCCTATTGGCACGCATATTTTTGACAATACCCGGTTCCTGTATTACAGTAAAAGAAACGGGTATACGCTGCCGGCTAATCACCGGCTCGATATCAGTGCATCATGGAAGCCTGTATCGCAAAAGAAAAGAAAATGCCAAAGTGAATGGGTGCTTAGTATCTATAATGCATACAACAGGAAAAATGTTTTTTCCCTTTACGTAAGTCAGGACCCATACGATTACTCCAATGCCAAAGCCTCCATGGTATACCTGACGGGGATCCTTCCAACAATAACATACAATTTTAAATTTTAAAGTAACGTACCATGAATTTGCGATACTATATAACCGGCATTGTTTTATTGATAGCAACAGCAGGATGTGTTAAAGATTTTAAACTGACGCCTGATGAAACAGCACCTTTATACGTCATTGAAGGAAAGATCAGTAATTTAGGCGGACCTTATTATGTACGGATAACAAAATCAACCAATCTATTGAGACTGGGGCACCAGGTGGGCAATCCTGGTATTGATAGCGCGGAACCTGTGAAAGGAGCGCTTGTAATTATTGCAGATGACCGGGGCGTAACAGACACGCTGATACCAGGTAAAACAGCTAACTCCAGATATTACTATTATTATAAAAACGGGGTGATTGATTCTATCATGGATCTTACTTATCATTATTATTACACGATCGACCGGGGATATTATGAAACAACAAAATTTACAGGCCAGCCAGGACATACTTATCAGCTTACTGTACGAATTGGCAACGAGGAATTCCATGCATCTGCTTACATGCCCCCTGTACCAATGCTTGATTCTGCTGTAATAAAAGAAACTACGGTAGACCCTGATGGCACAAAAGGGTATTTGCCTTTTGTTTGGTTTAAAGAACCAGCAAATGAGAACAATTATTATCTGTTTCAATATAATCCCATACAGAATTATCCATATGAAAATGCATATACATACTATGGAGCTGGTATGAATTTTCCTTATTATGTACTTGATGACAAAACGATGCCTGCTTATGTAAATGACCTGGCAGTACGGGTACTTACATCAGACCATTACCAGTTTAGTGATAGCTATCCATACTTGTCGAAGCCTAACAATCCGATACAGGTGAAATTATCATCATTAACAAAGGAAACATTTGAATACATTAGTGTGCTGGGTAAGCAATTAAGGGATGATGGCAATGTATACAAACCCGTGCCTGCTTCCCTCAAAGGCAATATCAGCGGAAATGCATTGGGGCTATTTTGGGCAACCCATGTTTCCTATAAGTTGGTTATGCCGTAAATTCACGTAGCAATCGGCATGCGGTGGTTTGTTACGGCGCACATAAAAAAGAGGCCACCCAAACCGGCGGCCCCTTTAAAAATAGTTCTATTTAAAGCTTATTTGTAATACACATCGGTACAATTTCTGTAAGCCGAACCATTATAAACCACATACTTAATAGTAAACGTTTTATAATCGGAACTTACAGTAATATCTGGTCCGCTCACAATCGTAATAGCATTATCAGTAAGGGCGGCCTGAATTTCATCAGGAGCAATAACCGCTTTGAAGTCAGTCAATACGCCCGCTGCATTTTTAAAAGTTATTAAATAATTCGGCTGAACATAATATCCTGTAGGTACTTTAACGCTGGTAGGGCTTGCAGGTACAAAGGTGGCTGTTTCACCTGTAAAGGTTCCGCCGGCGGGGCTTCCTGAACCATCCTGGTTATTATATCGGGTAAAATCCCATGTATAATTTCCGGCAACAGGATTACCAATTACGTGAAAGTAGATGATACCAAAATTACTGCTGACCGTATATCCTTCGGCATCGGTAACAACAACAGGCAGCATATAACTTTTTGTTGCATCAATTTTTGAGGGATAAAAGATGATCTGAAAATGCGCTACGCGGCTACCCGCTTTGATGTCGCCGGTTGAACTTACAATGCGATAAAGCGAATCGGGCATCAGGTCATACTTAATTGAGTCAACGCTGTAATTATCCAAAACAGCCGAAGATTTTACGCCGATAGTTACTTTCACATCTTTTGAAGGTGCAGCCGGTCCGGCAATATTTACATTAAAATCGGCAGTATCTGCGGTATTGGTGGCCGGATATGTTAAAGCGCCACCTGAAAAATATTGCATGCCGGCGTTAATAGTAGTTCCACTTCCACCCTCAATAAATTGTAATTCCACAATACTACCGGTAGTTGAATCCGGATCCACGTTCATATCATTTTTCTTCAGGCACGAAGCAAACAGTAATGCGGCCATGAAGAAGGTAAATAACTTTATATTAGATAGTTTCATGTTTATTAGTTTTGTGTTTCATCTTTAATTATAAAGCCCAAAAAATTAATGACGAAAAAGGAGTGGTCCCTGTAGGCATGTTGGCCGAATTGTAAGACGACTCAGATGTGGGATATAAAATTCTGGTTGGTAACTTATCGGAGCGGGTGCTTTCAGACACCAGCGAAGCAAATGTTGTATATGCGTTACCAGGGGTCATTATTGAGGGGTAATGCGTGCGGCGATATTCATTCCATGCTTCATGACCGTGAATAAAATTAAGCGCAATATATTTTTGAGTAATAATGGCCTCAATTTTCCTGTCGATAGTTGTAGCCAGACCATAATTAACCAATGCGCTGGATGCATTTTTAGT
>DASUVL010001119.1:0-4572 GCA_036379015.1 Niastella sp. | reverse complement strand
CAGAAACACAGTAAAGAAGAAGTGAAAAAAGAATTGGAAAATGCAAAGAAGGAATTAGCACGGGTAAGGGAAGAAATGAAGCATCAAAAAATGGATATGAAGAAAGAACTGGATAAAGCTAAAGTAGATATTGACAAGGCTAAAGTAGAATTAAAAGACTACCAGGAAATGATATACGATATGGAAAAAGAAGGTTTGCTGAACACCAAAGAAGACTACTCCATTGAATATAAAGACGGTGACCTGTTCATTAATGATAAAAAACAATCAGCCGACATAACCGATAAATACAAGAAGTATTTTAAGCAAAAGAAGATAGCCATAAAAAAAGTAGATGGTGAAATGAAAATCGACCATCTGAAAATTTCGGATACACATTTAGACTAGTGATTTTCTCATTACGCAGGGTTGTTCTCAGCCCTGCTTTTACCCCCCCACCCCCTAAAGGGGGAGAAAGGTCAATGGCCAATAAATCCTCTCAATTTTGAGTTGCCTGTCTAGTTTGAAATCTACAGAATCGCGAGCTATTCACCATTCACCATTCACCATTGACCATTCACCTGGTAACCGACAACAAAAAAGACCATCTCTTTCGAGTGGTCTCTTTTTTTATAATAGTTACTTTTATTGAATCATCATCCTTCCATCATACGCAGGAATGGATGAAACACATCGCTTTCATCTTCAAGGTGAATATTCGTAATATCGAAAGTCATTTTAAGAGAAACGCCTTCTTTGATTACGATGCCTTCACGACGGGTGGTTTTATAACCTTTCTTTTCCAGTATAATGATCACTTCGCCTACCGGCATTTGCGGAACTTTGAAGTTACCCGCCGCATCAGTAGTGAATTCTTTCTTCTCCTGACCTTTTGAAGTGGAAATTGAAATGGTTACCCCTTGTACAGGTTTTTTAGTAGTGGCATCCGCTACGCATCCCTGTAATACCGGTTCTGTCGATTTACGATTACCGTTATCGCCATTAGCTTTGGTTAGCAACGAAAGAGGCAGTAACGCTGCGAGCAACAGGTAAGTTTTTTTACCTCTCATAAAAATTAGTGTTTAAAAGGTTGGCAAACCAAACATCAGCCGCCATTCGTTTTCATCAGGACCAATTGTAAAGACACAACGTACGTACATAATGTTGCATTCTTAAGCTGAAGGTACTTAAATTATAAAGAATTTACCCAGTTAAGTAGTTTTTTGCACCGGAATTATTTATCAAGATTCGCCCAGGTCAATTTCGGTATTGTCGCCAATATTCAAACTGCGGCTTTCTCCTTTTACTTCGGTATCGCTACCAATGAGAGAATTAGTTAATACAATATCGTAGAGGTCTGCAAATGAACCAATAATAGAATCTTTAAT
The DNA here is from genome assembly GCA_036379015.1 of Niastella sp. GTDB lineage: Bacteria > Bacteroidota > Bacteroidia > Chitinophagales > Chitinophagaceae > Niastella. Next base: position 3,205 of record DASUVL010001119.1, on the reverse strand, counting down.
TATTGAATAATTGATGGTCGTCTTTTCGCCAATAGTAACGTTAGGACCAACTATAGAGTTTTTGATATCACAGCCTTCCGCCACACTAACGGGTGGGATGATTATGGTATTTTCAAAATTGTGATCAGGTGAAATAATACCGCCAAACTTTTTTAGCAAAGTAGCGTTCGATTCAAGCAGGGTTTCCTTCTTGCCGCAATCGAACCAGTTTTGCACTTTAAACGGCTGAAAGCGGGCGCCATGCTGTATCATACATTCCAGGGCATCGGTAATACTGAATTCACCTCTGCTCATGACCTGGTTGCGGATATTGCTTTCGAGACAGTTAAATAAAAAGGGCGTTTCCTTGATCCGGTAAATACCCACCAGCGCCATATTCGATTTGGGGATCTGCGGTTTTTCCACCACCCGGTTAATGTAACCATCCTCTCCCATTTCTATCACCCCAAAGTCGCGGGGATCATCAACTCGTTTTACGCCTAATCCCGAGCAAGGCATATCTAACAATTCTTTAATATCATATTCGCAAATGGTATCGCCCAATACAATGAAGATCTCATCGTCGCCCACAATGTCTTTGGTAAGTTGAATGGCATGGCCAATACCGTGGCGTTCGCTCTGGGTTACAAACCAGGCTTTCAGCTCGGGGTATTTCTCTTTTACGTAATCCTGAATTTTATCACCCAGGTATCCGACAATAAAAACAAATTCATTTATACCGCCATCGCGTAACTGGTCAACAATAATACTAAGGATAGTTTTACCGGCCAGGGGTATAAGCGCCTTTGGTTGTGTATACGTATGTGGTCGCAGTTTTGTGCCTGCACCAGCTACGGGAATAATTGCTTTCATTTGAAAAATATTTGTTTTTCATCCCAGCTTAGCCGGGACCGTCCTTTTGGGCACACATCCATGCTTTTAATTTTACAGCTACTTTCTTTTTTACAAGTCCGGCAAAGCACTGGTTGTTTCTTGAAAAACAATTTGTTTGTTTTTTTCAAAGCCGTGAAAATAGTAAAAAAAATTTTACCAGCGTTTGTTAGTAAAAAAGAAGGCGTCTGGGCGCCGAGGAAACAAGGCGCCGAAACAACAAGGTAGCAAAGCAACGGGGCGAAAAGGCATCGGGGCATAAAACTGCAGGTTTCTCGCTTCACCGACTTGTAGTGGGAAGCAAAACGCTTACCACAAAGTCGGCAGGTACCCCTGAAACCTGCAACCTGGGCCCCGGTTCCGGCTCAGCAAGCGGTAACTGGCAACTTGGTATTAGCCCTTTCAAACCCACTTGTTGAGAAACTTGCAACCCCAAAGTATCAGGACAAGCACTGAACCCTGTTACTAACTTCCAACTTTTCACTTATTTTTGCGCCATGCAAAAAGATACGCTTGTTTTTGACCTTCTTAAAAAAGAATTGGGACGTCAAAGAAATGGAATAGAACTCATTGCTTCCGAAAATTTTACATCTTACCAGGTGATGCAGGCCATGGGTAGTGTACCTACCAACAAATATGCGGAAGGCTATCCCGGCAAACGCTATTATGGTGGTTGTGAAGTAGTGGATGAAATTGAAACACTGGCTATTGATCGCTTAAAAAAGGTGTTCAACGCCAGCTGGGCCAACGTGCAACCACATGCAGGCGCTCAGGCTAATGTGGCGGTATTTTTAGCTTGTTTAAAACCAGGTGACAAGATCCTGGGTCTCGATCTGAGCATGGGTGGTCACCTTACCCATGGCAGCCCCGCCAATTTCAGTGGTAAAAACTACCAGGCTTTGTTTTATGGTGTTCATAAAGACACCGGTCTGGTGGATTATGATCAACTGGAAGCCACTGCCAAAAAAGAAAAACCTAAAATGATCATTTGCGGCGCGTCTGCCTATAGCCGCGATTGGGATTATAAACGCATACGGGCGGTAGCCGATGAAATTGGCGCCCTGGTGATGGCCGATATAGCTCACCCCGCCGGCTTAATTGCTAAAGGTTTGCTGAACGATCCGTTTGATCATTGTCATATAGTAACTTCTACTACCCATAAAACATTACGCGGTCCCCGCGGTGGTATCATCATGCTGCGCCATGATTTTGATAACCCTATGGGTATTAAAGACCCGAAAGGTAATATTCGCCCCATGAGCGCCCTGCTCGACCTGGCCGTTTTCCCCGGCATGCAGGGTGGGCCGCTGGAGCATGTTATTGCTGCTAAAGCCGTTGCTTTTGGCGAAATACTCACCGATGAGTTTAAAACTTACGGAGAGCAGATCATTAAAAATGCCCAGGCTATGGCAGCTTCATTTGTAAAACGCGGCTATAACCTCATTAGCAATGGTACCGATAACCATTTGATGTTGATTGACCTGCGTAATAAGAATCTGACCGGTAAAAAAGCACAGGAAACCCTCGACAAAGCGCACATTACGCTCAATAAAAACGCGGTGCCTTTTGATGATAAAAGTCCATTTGTTACCAGTGGTATTCGTGTAGGTGTACCTGCCATTACTACCAGGGGTATGAATGAAGGACATATGGAAACTGTGGTAAGCCTGATCGATAAAATATTAACGGATACTGATAATGAAGCAACCATCAATACGGTAAAAAATGATGTGCATGCGTTCATGAAACAGTTCCCTTTGTATCCTGAATTAGGATAACGTCGTCAATGGTGAATGGTCAATGGTGAATAAAACCCCGATTGCCGGGACCTCGCAATAAAAGCGAAGCTCAAAAATCGGGAAACATAATTTACCCTTGACCATTGACCATCCGATTCACGATTGACCATTGACAATTCACCATTCACCATTATGATCCAACGTCTACAATCAGTTTGGTTACTGCTGGCCGCCGCCGCCGCATTTTGCAGTCTGAAGTTCTCCTTTTACAGCGGCAATATGATCGCGGAAAATCAAAGCAAATCGTGGGTATCTTTAACGGCGCAAAGCCATTTGCTGTTGTTGATCTTAACAGCCGGTGTAGGCATTGCATCAATCATCGCCATCTTCTTATATAAGAACAGAAAGATGCAATTGCGTATCGTTTTACTGACCCTATTGGTATCTATTATAAACCTGGTGCTGTTCTTTATGCAAACACAGAAGTATGTACCTGGTGAAGGCAATTACGATCTCACCGCCATATTTGCCATCTTCATTCCCATATTATTATTTTTTGCTATCAGGGGTATTCGCAGAGATGAAAAACTGGTGAA
>DASUVL010001118.1:0-12779 GCA_036379015.1 Niastella sp. | reverse complement strand
GGAAGGGAATGCGTTTGATATTATCTTCCAGCAGATCGAGCGATAATGCTTCATCATCAACAGCCAGGCATTTAATCATGCGTTGTAATTATTAGGTAGGCATGAAACCAGTGTCCGTCTTTTTTTGCAGCCAACTGGTGTTTACCCGGATATAATATTTTTAACCGCCGTTCCAGGTTGGTTAACCCAATGCCTTTTGTTTTATCGGCCACCTGCGCCGTATAAGCTATGGTTTTGTTGGAAACCGACAACGATACTTCTTTTTCACTGGCGGCTAACCGGATAGTGATCTCCGGCTCATCGGCCACATTCACCCCATGCTTAAACGCATTTTCAATAAGCGGTATCAGCAACATCGGCTCTATTATATGTGCGTAATTACCCGGCTGCACCATAAACAATATCTTCACTGAATCGCCAAAACGCATGGTTTGCAGATCAATATAACTCCGTATGTATTCCACTTCTTTATGCAGGCTCACTTTATCTTCATCCGAATCGTACAGCATGTAATGCATCAGATTCGACATCTTTAACAAGGCCGGCTCCAGCAGGTCTGATTTTTTCCGCGCCAGCGATACCATGCTATTGAGCGCATTGAACATAAAATGCGGACTTACCTGCGACCGCAGGAAGGATAGCTCCATAGCCATGCTTTCCTGTTGTAACCGCTGATTTCTTATTACATCTACCATAAACCGGTAGCTGGTAGACGTACCTAAAACAAACAACCCGATAAATATTTTCACCACGATGCCGGCATATATTGCATACGGCGGCATTTCGCCTGAAAATACCATGATACAACCAGGCACCAGGGCCAATAAAATACTGATACCTAACACAGTCAAAACGTAGGTGGCAACCCGCTTCTTTAACAAAAGCCGGGGATATAACACATAGGCATTAAAATAAAAACCGGCTGTTTGCAGGGTTGTAAAAACGATCGTATGCCATTGCAGGTAGTTGGGTTTGTTAGAATCCTTCAACGGCATTATAAAAATAGGCACCACTACGATCAACGCGGTGCACAAAATATGCAGTAATATATAAACCAGTTTTCTTGACGACATGCGATAATTGTAAATACGAAAGTAGATTTTTTACCATTACGGGTTAGATGCACATGACAACCGGCCTGTTTTGGGCGACGACCGGGGAGGTTTAGGAGACAAGTTACAGGTTACAAGTTTCCGGTTGCAGGGAAATTAGTTACCAATTGCCGGGAAAACCCAGAACAGATACAAGTTCCAAGTTCCAGGTTACAGGGAAAACCAAAACAGTTGCCGGTTACCAGGAAAACCAAATACAGTCACCGGTTACTCTTAGTTCCTTAGTTCCCTAATTCCTATTTCCTAGTTCCTGCTGTTTCGAGCCCCTGAGTTCCAAAACCCAGACCCTGAAACATGTCCCGACACGTCGGGATAACCTGTAACTTCCTACAGCTTGCCCTATCTCTTTTACTTTTAATACGTTACACCGTTTTTTACCGTAATATTGCAGCGTCAGGCTCACCTTGCGACTTCACGCCAACTATGTCCGGAGCTAAAATCATTAGCTTTCTCTGCCCTTTCCTACATGTTTACCCCGATTTACCCCAATTGAAAGCATAAGTAATTTTTGTGAATTCATTCTTTAAATGTTATTTTGACACGAAATAGGATTGAAGCGCGGTTCCGACCGTATCCCTGATAGGCCGGATAGCGATTTTTATCTAAATCGGAATGTGATTAAAAACACGAATTTGTTTTAGTTGCCGATATGAAAAAAGAAAATTATGTAATAGGAGTTGACTATGGCACAGACTCAGTGCGGTCAATCATCGCCAACGCTGCCAATGGGCAGGAAGTAGCATCAGCAGTCTTTTATTATCCCCGCTGGAAAGATGGTTTGTTTTGTAACCCTGGCGTTAACCAGTTCAGGCAACATCCGCTTGATTACCTGGAAGGTCTGGAACAAACCATTAGTCAGTGCTTACAGAAGGCGGGCCCTTCAGTAACGGCCAACATCAGGGCCATTTCCGTGGATACTACCGGTTCTACACCCGTAGCCGTAGATGAAACGGGTACGCCCCTCGCCCTGTTGCCGCAGTTTGAAACAAATCCCAATGCCATGTTCGTGCTGTGGAAAGACCACACTTCCGTTCCGGAAGCAGCCGCCATCAATGCACATGCAGAAAAGTATGATATAAACTATCTGCAATATGTAGGCGGTATTTACTCTTCGGAATGGTTCTGGGCCAAACTGCTGCACATTTTGCGGGAAGACGCAGCAGTGCGCGCCGCCTGCCACTCCTGGGTAGAACATTGCGACTGGATCCCCTTTGTATTAACGGGTGGCAAACAGGCTTCAGCCATGAAGCGTGGCGTATGCTCGGCCGGTCATAAAGCCCTGTGGGCAGCGGAATTCGGCGGCTTGCCTCCTGATTCCTTTTTTTCTGACCTCGATCCGTTATTAAAAGGTTTTACAGAAAGACTATTTACAAAAACATATACTTCCGATAAAGCAGCCGGCACCCTTAGTAAAGCATGGGCCGATAAACTGGGCCTTTCTACTGATGTGGTGATTGGTATTGGCGCTTTTGACGCCCACATGGGCGCGGTGGGCGGACAAATTGAACCCTATCATTTAAGTAAAGTAATGGGTACTTCCACCTGCGATATGCTGGTAGCGCCCCTGAAAGAAGTAGAAGGCAAACTGGTGAAAGGCATTTGCGGACAGGTGCCGGGTTCGGTATTGCCTGGTATGATGGGATTGGAAGCCGGTCAAAGTGCATTTGGCGATGCTTACGCCTGGTTCAAACAGGTGCTGGCCTGGCCGCTGCAACATGTATTGGGACAATCTACCATCATCAATGCAGAAACTGCCAAAGCGATCATAGACGAAACAACAGATAAGCTGATCCCTGAATTAAGCAAACAGGCGGCGTTGATACAAATAGATGAGAACAGCGAACTGGCGGTTGACTGGTTCAATGGCCGTCGTACACCCGACGCCAGCCAGGAATTAAAAGGCGCCATTACCGGTTTAAACCTCGGCAGTGATGCACCTCGTATTTTCAGGGCTATTGTAGAAGCTACCTGCTTTGGCGCCAAAGCCATTGTTGACCGGTTCAACCACGAAGGTGTTCCCGTAAAAGGATTGATTGGCCTGGGTGGCGTAGCTAAAAAATCGCCGTTCATTATGCAAATGATGGCCGACGTTATGAATATGCCCATCCGCATACATAAATCAGAACAAACCTGTGCATTGGGCGCTGCTATGTTTGCCGCTACCGCTGCCGGGATCTATGATAAAGTAGAAGATGCCATGAATGCCATGGGACAGGGTTTTGACACTACGTATTATCCTGACAAAACAAAAGTAGCCCTCTATCAACAGCGCTATAAAAAATACCACAACCTGGGTGGATTCATTGAGAATTCAACCAAACTAAAAGAAAAAGCAGCATTGTCAAACTAATATACGTTTCAGGTTACAAGTTTCAGGTTACAGGGAATTCAGAACAAAGGAGCCTTGCAACCTGTAACCTGGAACCTGGAACAACAAACCATCATGAGCAAGTACCAAGATATACAACAAGCATGTTACGAAGCCAACATGCAACTGCCAGCACTGAACCTGGTATTATTCACATTTGGTAATGTAAGTGTAGCCGACAGAAGCCTCGGCGTTTTTGCTATTAAACCCAGTGGCGTTCCTTATAAGGACCTTACACCCGGTAAAATAGTGATCGTTGATTTCGATGGCAAAATAATAAGCGGCGACCTGCGCCCTTCGAGCGATACCAAAACACACGCCGTATTATATAAAGAATGGGAGAAGATCGGGGCTATTGTGCATACACACAGTACGTATGCCACCGCCTGGGCACAAGCACAGCGCGATATTCCCATTTTCGGCACTACCCATGCCGATCATAACACGGTAGACATTCCCTGTGCCCCTCCTATGAGCGATGAGATGATCAAAGGGAATTATGAATATGAAACCGGTTACCAGATCATCAATTGTTTCAACGAAAGAAAAATATCGTATGAAGAAGTTGAAATGATACTGGTTGGCAACCATGCGCCATTTGCCTGGGGAAAAGATGGCGACAAAGCCGTTTATAACGCCGCTGTACTGGAAGAAGTAGCCCGCATGGCCTACCTCACCGAACAGATCAATCCGAAAGCCCCCCGGTTAAAAGACGCGCTCATTGATAAGCACTGGCAGCGGAAACACGGGAAAGGCGCGTATTACGGGCAGTAGCCCAATATTGAATATTGAATGTTCAATGTTCAATGTTCAATGTAGAAGGCAAGGAAATGAAAAATGAAGAATTAAAAATGAGAAAGAAGAAAGTGAAAGAAAGGCAAAAGACATAGAAGTAAAACACCTTGTATTTCATTATCACATTATCAAATTATCACATTATCACATTAAGTTATGGAAGATTTGAAAAAACTGGAAGTCTGGTTTGTAACAGGAAGTCAACACCTGTACGGCGAAGAAACCCTGAAACAGGTTGCCGATCATTCTACACAGATCGCAAGATCTATAGATAAAGATCCATCAATACCTGTACGGGTTGTTTTTAAACCTGTTGTAAAATCACCTGAAGAAATATACCAGCTTTGTGTTGAAGCCAATACGACGACCACCTGTATTGGTATTATCACCTGGATGCATACCTTCTCCCCTGCTAAAATGTGGATCGGCGGATTAAAAGTGTTGCACAAACCCTTATTACACCTGCATACCCAGTTTAACCGGGATATTCCCTGGAGCAGCATCGATATGGACTTCATGAACCTGAACCAAAGCGCCCATGGCGACCGCGAGTTTGGTTTCATGGTAAGCCGGATGCGTATGAACAGAAAAGTAGTAGTTGGTCACTGGCAGGATACCGAAGTAGTAAAAAGCGTTGCTGTGTGGATGCGCGCTGCCGCCGGCTGGAACGACTGGCAAAACGCCCGCTTCTGCCGCTTTGGCGATAACATGCGCCAGGTAGCGGTTACAGAAGGCGACAAAGTGGAAGCTGAATTGAAATTCGGCTATTCAGTAAATGGTTATGGTATTGGCGACCTGGTTAAAATGATCAATGATGTTAGCGACAGCGCCATTGCCAAAACAGTAGCTGAATATGAAGAAGTATACACGGTAGCAGCTCCTTTGCGCAAAGGCGGCGACCGCCACAGTTCATTGCGTGATGCAGCGAAGATGGAGATCGGGATGCGCAACTTCTTAAAAGACGGAAATTTCAAAGGATTCACCGATACATTTGAAGACCTGCACGGCATGGTTCAATTGCCGGGTATTGCTTCACAACGCCTGATGGCCGAAGGTTATGGTTTTGGTGGCGAAGGCGACTGGAAAACATCTGCCCTGGTTCGCGCCATGAAAGTAATGGCAACCGGTTTAAAAGGCGGTAACTCGTTCATGGAAGACTATACCTACCATTTTGACCCCAATAATCAATTAGTGTTGGGTTCACACATGCTGGAGATCTGTCCTTCCATCGCCAGTGATAAACCAACTGTAGAGATCCATCCGCTGGGCATTGGTGGCAAAGCCGATCCGGTACGTCTTGTTTTCAACTCCGGTTCTGGTCCGGCATTGAATGCGTCTATTGTTGATATGGGTAACCGTTTCCGTTTAATCGTAAATGAAGTGGTAGCAGTGGATCCTATCCAAAACCTGCCGAAATTACCTGTTGCCCGCGTATTGTGGAAACCTTACCCGGATATGAAAACAGGTTGTGCTGCCTGGATCCTCGCTGGTGGCGCTCACCATACAGGCTACAGCCAGAACCTGACAGCAGAACATATGGAAGATTTTGCTGAAATGGCAGGCGTAGAATACCTATTGATCGGTAAAAACAGCAATCTGTACGATCTTAAGAATCAATTAAGATGGAATGATCTTTATTATCGTCATTCTATTTAAAAATAAATTCACATATTGCACCCTCTTTCGCGACAGCTTTTTCAAAATACCATATTTTGGAGAGGTTGTCGCGAAATTATAATAACCAATAATAGCGTTTAAACAACCAACATTCACTCTTTAAAAACTTTTGCAGCCCGCTATGAATACGCTTTCGTCGATTGACTACGTCATTTTTGTTCTCTATTTTATTCTGGTGGCCAGTTACGGTTACTACGTTTACAGAAAAAGAAAGACCGCGGAACATGATTCTAAGGCTTTCTTCCTGGCCGAAGGTTCATTAACCTGGTGGGCCATTGGCGCCTCGCTGATCGCTTCTAATATTTCCGCCGAACAGTTCATTGGGATGAGTGGAGAAGGCTTTTTTGTAGGTACTGCAGTTGCAGCTTATGAATGGATTGCCGCCATAGCGCTCATCATTATTGCTGTATGGTTTATGCCGGTGTATTTGAAGAACAAGATTTACACCATGCCGCAGTTCCTGAAAACGCGGTACAACGAGACGGTGGCATTGATCATGGCCATTTTCTGGTTATTCCTCTACATCCTCGTAAACCTCACTTCCATTCTTTACCTGGGCGCAACCGCTATCACAGGTCTTGTGGGCGATGCGACAGCAGGTACTCCGGAATTTCAAAATATTTTACACCTTATCATGATCGGACTGGCGGTTTTTGCGCTGGTGATCACGCTGGGAGGTATGAAGGTGATCGGGTATACCGACGTAATTCAGGTTGCCGTATTGATCGTGGGTGGTTTGGCCACTACTTATCTGGCGTTAACAGTGGTAAGTGAACAATTCGGCCTGGGCAAAAGCGCCATCGCCGGTTTTAAAGCGCTGATGCAGGATTCGCCGGAACACTTCAAAATGATTCTACCGAAGCCGGCATCCCATACATCTACAATAAATGATGCACATAACCTGGATATTCAAAAGTATGTGGTGTTACCCGGTATTGCCATGTATTTTGCCGGTCAGTGGATCGTAAACCTCAACTACTGGGGTTGCAATCAGTATATCACCCAACGTGCATTGGGCGCTGATCTGAAAACTGCCCGTACCGGTCTCATATTCGCCGGTTTGTTAAAATTAATGATGCCGGTGATCGTAATGTTGCCTGGTATCGCCGCTTATGTATTGCACAAACACAATGCCCTGCCTGGCTTTAATGGTATAAAAGACGGCGCTTATTCTGCAGTCCTGGGCTTTTTGCCCTCCGGATTGAAAGGATTGTCCATCGCCGCATTGACAGCAGCCATCGTTGCTTCGCTGGCCGGAAAAGCAAACAGTATCAGCACCATCTTCACGCTGGATATTTATAAAAAATATTTCGGTAAGAACGACGACGAAAAGAAACTGGTGATGATGGGCCGCTATACGGTAGTAGTTGCTATGATCCTGGCCATCGCCTTTACCTGGAATGACCTGCTCGGCATCGGTGGCGAAGGTGGATTCACCTTCATTCAGAAATACACCGGTTTCATTAGCCCGGGTGTATTTGCGATGTTCCTGTTGGGTATGTTCTGGAAACGCACAACCGGTACAGCAGCCATTGTAGGCGTGGTACTGGGTTTTGTACTCGCCATCTTCTTCAACAATTATGCGGTAGATCTCTTCGGAAAAGAAACCTGGTTATACACCGCTTATTCATACGAGAAAATGGAGAAAGGTGCGGTAGTTGCAGTTACAGAGATCCCCTTCCTTATTAATATGGGCTGGTCTTTCGTAATTACAGTGGCTGTCATGGTGGGTATAAGCCTTGCCGGACCTAAAGTAAATCCGAAAGCATTTGTAACCGATAAAAGTTTATTGAAACTTGAACCTCGCACCATTGCATTAATTGTAATTACATTAATGCTTCTGGCTGCCTTGTACGTCAAGTTCTGGTAGTTGATATTACGGTAACGAAAAAAGCAAAAGGTCCGTCTTGGTTTAACCAGGACGGACCTTTTTGCTTGTTGACCTGTAAGGTCCATCATATGAGCTTGCATAATTATTAGGCTGAATTGGACCCCGAACTATCGGGGCGGGCTCTGGCAGGTCTTGAACCGAAGAACGAGACCTGTCAGGAGCGCATAAACGTCTTATTAGGGCAAGTTCCGATGGCGCACCTTACAGGTCTCCTTTATTACTTCAACTTATACATTTCGCTTCCGGCCAATAAAAAACAACCAAGCCCGTAATCTTCAAAATCGGGAATATGGTCGTAGGTAACCGGCTGCCCATCCTTGGGTTCTTTGCCCGTTCCCTGTACAAATCCCAGCATTCCATCGGCATGTACGCATTCCTTTACCATGGCATTCCATGCTTTTAGCATAACAGGCTGGTATATTTCTTTATCAATGATGTTATTGTTAATACCCCAGGCCATGCCATATACGAACAAAGCAGTACCGCTTAATTCTTTACCACCAAAATTGGTAGAATCTGCCAGGCTCACATTCCAGTAACCATCGGTCCGTTGAAGCGGCAACAGCGCCTTCAACATATCTTTATAATCCTGTAAGTATTCATTGTAATGCGGATCTGTTTTAGGCAGCATTTGCAAGGTGCGCACCAACGCAGCTACTACCCAGCCATTACCACGGCTCCAGTAACAATTACCACCATTGGGTTCTTTATAGGGCGGAACGAAATCCTTATCGCGCCACCATAGTTTTTCAGCCGCATTATACAACCCGTTCCCGCCATGTTTGTATTTAGTGAACGCATACATTTCATACATGCGGCTGAAATAGGTGGTATCGTTGTAAATAACACCCAGGCGTACAAACACCGGCATACCCATTTGTAATGCATCTATCCAGTTCCAGTCATCTACTTTCTCCGTTCCTTTCATTATGTCGATAGACGCTTTTATGTCCTTGATGCGTTCTTCTTTTTTATCGAGCAGGTACAGATCAATATAGGTTTGACCGCAGCACTGGTTGTCGGCATTTCGGGTTTGAATACCGTCACGCAAACCCCATTTGTGTTTTGTACCCCAGTCGATCGCATAATTAAGGTATTCCTTCTTTTTATCAATAGCATACAGGGCCATCAATCCCTCATAATATACGGCGCGGGTCCAGATGTTACTGGGCCGTTCTTTATTGGTAACAATACTCTTACCCGGATCGGGCCATTTGTTCATGAAATACTGGTTGGTTACACGCATCGCTTTCAATACGCTTTTCTTTGAAGGCATTATTTGTGCCTGTAACACAATGGTCATCATCAATGCACCAGCTAATAACAGCAATACTTTCGATCTTATAATCATAAAAAAAATTATCTATTTGAGTAGGGCTGACCTGTCAGGTCCAAGACATCATACTAATAATGCAAGACCCAATGATGGATCCGCCAAAGGCGGACAGGCTCTTACAGGTCAACCCTTAATTCAGTTTCGGTTTCAGCTCATCCGGACTATCCGTTGTATACCCGTTCCAGGTGTCCCGGGAAGGTTGGGTAAACAGCGCCTGTACAGCCGATAGGTCAACGGTTGTTGCGGGATTGAAAGAATTGGAATGTATATAAACTTCCAAACTGCGCAACAACTGGGCAGCAGCCGGTCTGTCATATAGATCCTTCAAATCAATACTGCACAAAAACAATTTGCCTTTGCCCACTTTAGCTTCCAGCAACAAGGCCAGTTTGCGATTGATAAACCAGGTATCTATGGGTTGCAATACCGGCTTAAATCCTTTCGGGAAATCTTCCAGGTGCATAACCTGCGCTTTATTTACTACATCCCACCACTGCAGATCGCTGTAATAAGTGGCTGGAAACTCCTTGAAAGCCGGATGTTTGGGATTGCATAAAATACCCAGGGTATGGGGCGGACGCATTTTAAACCAGCTGGTATTCCAGAATACGGGGGTAAAGTAATTTACCACTTCTTTTCCTTTTACGATCCTGCCGGCTGCCTGTAGAAACACCTTTCCGCCCTCCTGTAAAACAGCAATGGCTTTGGCATCCAGGGTATCGCAATAATATACTTCATCTTTAAAAACAATGTCCGGGATCCCGGGGAATACCCAAATATTCCAATCATTCCCATAGGAAGTACCGGCTATGGAAATATCGAGATTCAATTGCATGGGCGATCCTATTCCCGACAACGCGTATTCAATTTTACCAACGGGCAAGCAGTTGCCGATTGCATAATCTTTTTTATCAAAGGCGCCTTTTGCAAGTATCTTTCCTGTGCTGTCTTTTATTACCCAGTTGATCACGGCATTTTTCAAGGCACTGCCGCCATAATTAAACAGCTCTACCTGCGCGGTTAACTTTTCATTGCTGTTGTAAACAAATTTACGGGTTCGCACAAGCGGTACCACGGCATTGCAAAAGCGCTTCACCTGTTTCGGCGTTACGTATGGTTTTGTTTGCCACAAGGCATTTAACATTCCCACTAACGCTGTTCCCTGGCCGGGGAAATCCTGTAAACCCAGCAATTGATAACCAGCCAGGCCTTTGGTACGCATTGCCTTCTCTATTTCATTTTTATAACACAACGCCTGCAGTTTACCGCTGGCCATTAAAAATTGATGAGCCTGATCGGCCATGTCATGCTCAGCCAGTTGCTCGCGGAACAGTTCGAAATTCTTTTCTTTATAAACGCCGTTAAACCGGTTTATTTCATCAAAGTCGGGGAATACGCACCACTGCCCCATTTCATGCACCACATACGGCACATTGAATTTTTGTACGGTGGCATGATAGTCAGAATCGCTTTCGGGCCGGGCATTCACCCAACTCAATCCGCGGGCGCCGGCCTTTACCATGAATTCATTTTCAGGCACCAGCGGCCAGCTATTACCTACCGAAGCGCCTGTATATACCCTGCGTTTATCTTTCGCCTGCCAGTAGTGAATAAACGCTGTCAGGTACTTTACCTGGTTCCTGCCGGCCGGTTCGTTGCCACCGGGCGCTTCCATACAGAACGAAGCGTAATTGCCATACCAGGCGGCCATGCGGTCGGTTTCGTCGTACATATATTGGTCAACCGGACGGCCATCGCCTAATGAAGTGCCATGGTTCACCCAACCCGGTCCTTCGGGCTGCAGATAGAATCCTGTTTTATCGGCAGCTTTGAATGCCGCTTCGGGCGGGCACCAGGAGTGAAACCGCATATGGTTTAAGCCATGTGCTTTGGCGATGTTGAACTGTTTTATCCAACCGGCTTCATCCATGGGTGGAAAACCGGTTAACGGAAACTCACAATTATTGACGGTGCCGCGTAAGAACACCGGCCGGTCGTTGATGGTAAAGCCCGTGCCCACGATCTTGAACGACCGCATTCCAAATGTTACTTCCTTGTTTTGTTTTTCACCATCCGGTGTTTGCAGAAAGACGACCAGTTTATATAAAGCCGGATTGAATTCATCCCACAATTGCACATCCTTCGTCATGGGCAAAACCATTTGATACGTTGTAGTATCGTTAGTAAGTACAACGGATGCGGTTGCATTGGGAACCCGGTGCTGCAGGTTTGTATTAAAACTGACTGCAGCCAAGGTTAATTTTGCGTTACCAGGTTTTGATCCTTTAATGCTCACAACCACAACAGCCTGTTTGTTGGGCACATCAGGATATACCTGCACGTTTTCAATATGAACCAGCGGTGTTGCGTTCAGTACCATTTTCCCGATAATACCATTCCAGTTCCCCTGGGTATGATCGGTGAGGCTATGTGAATCGGGCCCTACATTGATCTCTTTTATACGGTTATCGACCCGGATCGTGATCAAATGTTTTCCGGGTTTAAGTAATAGCTCAGTAACATCATACACATGCGGCGCCACCAGGCTGTTTCGCATACCCACTTCTTTGCCATCTACCCAAACCATGGTTTCGGTATGACATCTTTCCAGGAACAGCTCAATATGTTTACCAATATATGTGTCCGGAACAAATACTTCTTTCTGATACCAGGCAGCCCCTACGTAGTACTTTGCCGGAGTAAGCCAAAAGGGAAATTTCAGGTTACCGGGTTGCCGGTATTTCTCCATCCGCGGGTTGAAAAACCAACTGCTATCGTAAATACTGCCGGTCCATTTTGTTTGCAAGGTTACGGCAGCGCCTTTGTCATTGGTGAGCATGGAGCCGGGCAATCGAATAGTATCTTCCAGTTTTTTGTTAAACCATTGCTCCTGAATGCCGGCATCGTTGCGGTCGATCTGAAACCGCCATTTACCAGCCAGGTTGACCCAGGCCTGCGAATGCGATTGCGCATCAGCGATATTTACCCAGGCAGCAATTATAATCAGTGAACAGGCAAGCTTTTGTATTATCCTCATTTCTTCAGGTATGTTTTCAGATCGTTGTTTCTAAGGTTGTAGATCCCTTTCACCACCATATCGGCATTCAGGATAGAACCATTTTTGTTAGGATGGGTATGATCGCCGGGGAAGAAGTGTTTTACAGAGTCGGCGCCTAGCTTATCATACTGATCGGCAATGAGGTCGTTCAATGGAATAAAAAACGCACCCTCTGCTTTAGCTACTGCTGAGGCCCACTCTCCATAGCTGGTATTAGCGCGTTCAGTTTTGCCATCTTTAAAAATATTCCTGGGCACAGGTGAGCATACAATGGGTATAGCACCTTTTGCTTTTGCATCGTTTATATATTTACGCATATACCAGCCATAGGTATGTACTACTTCCTGCACTTTACGAATCGGGTTATAAATAACCGCACTGTCGAAGCCGATTCCTTTGATGGTTCCCCGGGCGCGGGCGGTATCATCGAGCGGACCACTATCATTGTGCCCAAACTGCATGATCACATAATCACCAGGCTGCAAGCGTTCGAGGATACGGTCCCAACGCCCTTCTGTAATAAAGGTGCGGCTGCTTCTTCC
>DASUVL010001117.1:0-2306 GCA_036379015.1 Niastella sp. | reverse complement strand
GGGCGCTGGCGCTGGAACGCACCACGCAATCACTGATCTCTACATTCTCACAAAAGGTATTGGCATTACCTGATTTCAGACAAATGCCATCATCATCGGCATTTACATTACAACGGGTAACTTTTACATTGCGGCAGTCATCAATATCAATTCCATCATTATTATAGTAAGCGGTGCTTTGCACCCTTATACTGTCAATGATTAAATTCGTACACTCCCGGTAGGTTTGCACCCAGCAGGCTGCATCTTTAAAAAGTACCCCGGTAATGGTTACCTGGTCGCAGTTTTTGAAAGTGAGCAGGTGCGGGCGGTTAAATTCAGCTGACCGTTTCTGTCCCCAGGGATTAACCGTTTGCCATTGCGGGTCCTGCAGCGTACCTTCTTTTAACATACGATCTACATCCGCCACCACTTCGCGGCCACGCCCATCGATGGTTCCGGTACCGGTTATTGAAATATGTTGCTGGTTTTCGGCAACGATCAAGGCTGATGCTCTTACTGTGCCATAATCGGTGCGTTTGGTGCTGCCCAGCAACGAAGCGTTGGGCGACACATGCAATTCAACACCTGAAAGCAATCTGATAACACCGGTTACAAATTTGCCGGCGGGCACCAACACCCTGCCGCCGCCATTGGCCGCTGCACTATCGATCGCCTTTTGAATAAAGGCAGTGTTATTAGTCATGCTATCGCCAACAGCGCCAAAAGAAGTAATGTCATAAATTTTCTGTTGACCAAATACAGCAACAGTAGCAATCATGATTATGAGGAATGTACCGGTTCTTTTCATATGGATGCAATTGTTTTTAGTTCGGAGTTATTGGTCACCAGTTGCCGATTACCAGTTGTGATTTGTCTTTTGGATTTTAACCTTCTTCATTTCACATTTTTCATTCTTCATTTCCCTGCATTTACTTCTACATTCAACATTGGATATTCAATATTCAATATTGAGACCTGGGTCTATTCACCGGAAGCTTCCCCAGGGTCTTGTTCGGTTTGCTTCCCATCACTATCTCCATCGTTCCGCCATGCATGATCTGCTTGTGCGTGATATAGGTATTGGGCCAGGGCTTGCCATTCAGGTTCACGCGTTGAATATAGATATTCTTCGGACTGTTCTGTATAACTTTTAACGAAAACGTTTTCTTTCCCGGCAGTTGAATGGTGGCTTTATCGAACAACGGACTGCCTATAACATAGGCCCCGCTGGCCGGGTATACGGGATAAAAACCCAATGAGGAGAATATATACCAGGCCGACATTTGCCCGCAATCTTCATTACCACTGATACCGTCGGTGCTATCGAGGTATTGTTCTTTCAGAATATACCGGACCTTCTCCGCTGTTTTCCATTGTTCACCGGCATAGGTATACAAATAGGTGGTATGGTGACCCGGTTCGTTGCCATGGGCATATTGACCGATCATGCCCGAGATATCAGGCGGCGACTGCGGATCAAATTCTATTTTCAGTTTAAAGAATTCATCCAATCGTTTTACAAATGCAGCATCCCCGCCCAGCAATTGAATAAGCCCCTCCACATCCTGCGGTACCAGCCAGGTATATTGCCAGGCATTGCCTTCGCAATAATCATCAATCCAGGGATGGCTGGTGCGGCCGGGTCCGAATGTTTTGTTCCATTCGCCCTGTTCATTTTTACCCCTGAAAAATGTAGTGGTGCTGTCGAAATAATGCCGGTAATACCTTGACCGTTTTAAGAACAAAGCGGCATCTTCTGGCTTGCCCATCTGTTTTGCCATTAGGGCTATACTGCCATCGCTGATACAATACTCCATGGCTTTGGCAACCGATTCCTGCATTTTGTTATATGGAATGTACTCAAGGGATTTTACATAATCCAACCCAAACTCATTGCGTAGGGAAGTATTTTTCACGGCTTCAAAAGCCAGGGCGGTGTCAAAACCTCTATAGCCTTTCAGATAAGCTTCCGCCACAATTTGCACACCGCTCATACCGGGCATCAGGTTGGTTTCGTTACCAGCCAGGTGCCAGATAGGTAATTTACCCTGTTGCTTATAAATATGCAGCATGGTGTTGATCATATCGTTCACCCGGTTGGGTTGCGTGATCGTGTACAATGGATTCAGCGCGCGATACGTATCCCACAGGGAGAATATTGTGTAATTCTGAAAAGGCGCTTTGTACACCTTTTTATCAGCGCCCTGGTATTCGCCATTGGCATCATTGAACAATGCCGGATCTATCATGGTATGATATAAAGCGGAATAAAATATTCTTCTGGCAGCAGCATCTTTGGTGTCGATAACGATCTTACCCAGTTC
>DASUVL010001116.1:0-3975 GCA_036379015.1 Niastella sp. | reverse complement strand
TTTGTATGGCTTTATCGCAACCTTCGAACCGTGCGGCGTTTGAATGCGATGGACAGTATCCGCCACCTTGAATTTGAATACCTGCCGCATAATTATATCGTTGCTGCCTTTATTATGATGTTCGCAGTAGCGCCATTATTCGATTTGCATGCGCCTTCCGCCTATATTGAATCCATGCAGTTTTTGATGCTCGTCATTCTCACCATCATCTGCTGGAAAAAATGGCCTCGCCGGCTTTTCGTTTACTGGATTGCTATGGTGATCTTATATATATGTTTTGCTTTCACGCACCACATGGCCGATCCGGGTTTTTGGCAACGCAACTGGCTTATATCGCTGAATGTGCTGTCGGTGGTGTTCGGCATACTGTTCCTTTCCCGTATGCAACAACACCTTCCTATGCGGGGTTTCCTTCGTTTTGTGATCATTTTGCATAATGTGATGAATGTGCTAAGTGTGTTGTGCAATCTCGCCGGCCGTGTTTCATTGGCCCAGATCCTGGGTAGTGCGGCGATCTTTTCATTTACACAAGCCATTGGGTTAGCCGTGTTCAGCAAAATATGCATGGAAGCCATCTTGCTGCAGATCGTTTCCAGTCGCTTACGACGCAATAACCAGGGACGATTAAATTACCAACCGGTGTTGGACGGTTTCCGCCGGCCGATACTTTTTCTGGTAGTGATCCTATGGTTGATCGTATTTGCTACTAATCTGAATATCTACTCCTCGGCATTGAATGTACTGGGCGATATTCTTGCACACCAGCGTACTATTGGTAATGCTTCCTTTACCATTGGTGGTGTACTGTTGTTTTTCTTTATTATCTGGATCGCTCACCTGCTGCAGAAATACGTAGGCTACTTTTTTGGCGATACCGGTCATGATGACGAAATACATAACAAAGGGCAACGCTCCCGGTTGCTTATTGCCCGGCTTGTGCTGTTATGCGTTGGCTACCTGCTGGCTGTTGCCGCTTCGGGGGTTCCGGTAGATAAAATTACCATCGTATTAGGCGCCCTGGGTGTTGGTATTGGTTTAGGCTTGCAGAATATTGTAAATAATTTTGTATCTGGTATCATCCTCATCTTCGACCGTCCGCTGCAAATTGGCGATGTGGTGGAAATTGGCGATAAAACCGGACGGGTGCGGGAGATCGGTTTACGGTCGAGTACGCTGCTGACCGGCGATGGGGCAGAAGTGATCATTCCAAACGGAGATGTATTATCGCAACAGATCGTAAACTGGACGTTGAGCAATAATCAGCAACGGCTTCATATAGACCTGAGCGTTACAGGGAATAGTGATATGGAAGTAATAACCAATACGATTAAAAAAGCCATTTTGGCGACGGGCTTTATATATGAAAACCGGGAACCATCGGTATTGTTCACCAAGGTAAAAGATGATGGGTTCGATTTGAAAGTATATTTCTGGTGTATGGATGTGAGTAAGTCTGGTGAAGCAAAGAGCGCTATCACGTTGTCATTATATCAGGCTTTGAAAGCACAGGGGATACAAATGTTGTAAGATAAAAGTATCAGTATATAAAAAAAGGTCGTCCCGATTCAGTCAGGACGACCTTTTTTTAAATGCATTAACTCGTCAACTTTTCAACTCGTCAACTCTATCAACTTCCTCAACCATATCCAGATGCAGCGGAGCACCAACATGCATGGCATCGTTTTGCAGGGCTTTCTTCAAACACTCCTTCGCTTCTTCCTCTTTATTCAATCCGAGATATCCCAGTCCCATCATGTAATAGCAATGGGTTTGGTTGCGCACGTTCAGATCATCTTCGAAGATCAACAGATCAGGAAGCGATACTGCGAAATAATCGATCTTCACTACATCCTGCAGATGGGCTTGTCCATATTCAACCAACCTGGAGAAGATCTGGCTGGCTTTTTCTTTTTCCGCCAAGGCATTCCAGGCCAATCCCTGATAAAAGATCTTGTCGGGTTGCTGGTCGTTATAGAACATGGCTGCACTTGGCTCTGATAAACCTTGTGTTGCTTTCTGCAGAAAGGCTGCTTCTTTTTTTGTATTACCCATTCCTTCATACGCACAAGCCAACCAATAGAAAATATCATTCTCCTGCGCGCCATGCAGTTTCCCTTCTCCTAGATCAGGCGGGTACACCTGCGCTTGCTCCAGGTATGCAACGGCCTTTTCATATTGTGTCAACCTGATCTGTTTCCGGGCCATGGCAACCAGGCTATACATATATTGTCCAGATACTTTGCCTTCTCCTCCTTCCCAGGGATGAAATTTTCTTTGCATGATGAGTTCATAGGCTTTTTCATATTCGCCCAGGATATTGTACAAAGCAGCCCGTTCCAGGTACAGGTCATCCCGTTGTTCTACTACTGTAACATGTTCTTCTAAAAATGCTAACCTGTCTCCGGGCGCTTTATTCAGTCGCTTGTACAATTGATCGAGTTCCATCAGCACACGGGGATCCCCGGGATCCAGGGCAAAAGCTTTTTCATAACAGCTTACTGCTTTTTGGGCATCGTTTCGCTTGTTGAAATAGGCGATGCCCAGGTTACGGAATGGGGTAGGGAAAGAAGCATCTCTTTGCACAGCTAATTCCCAACAGGCTATCGCATCATCATATTGTCGTTTATCGTACCACAGGTTGCCCAGGTAATACAGGGCGCGCGCATCTTTCGGGTTGATGGTGGAAGCCATTTGCAATACGGCTATATCTTCCAGTTTGTTTGGGAAGCAATAGCGGGGATTGGCCTGTGCGCCTTTTGTAAAAAAGACGATGGCATCCTTTGTTTCACCTGACTGCTGATACGCCCAGCCCAGGTAATACCACAACATGGGTGATGGTTCTGCGCATTTTTCAATAGCTAATTGCAGTAATTTAATCGCTTCCTGATACAAACCGGCGGTGACATAATCCAATGCGTATTCAATATAGTTGTTTGTACTTCCTCTTGCGATCTGTATCAGTTGATCAAGGGCGTGCTGTGCTGCTTTGGCATCTGCCAGTTTTTCAAATAGTTGGTGTTGTTCAAAGAGAACCGACAGGTTGAAACAATCTTTTTCCAAAGCCGTTGCACAAGCTTTTAAAGCAGCCTGATATGATCCCATTTTTCGTAAGGCAATAATCTTCACCGTCATGGCCTTGCTATTTTTGGCATTACGATCGAGCGATCGTTGAATGTGCTCAAGCGCCAGCTCGTAATTCCCCTGGGTAACATCTATTTGTGCTACGGAAAAAAAGCCACTGTCCTGCCAGGCGCTGCTCCAGGTTGCTTTGTAAAAAGCATCGTATGCTTCCTGTAGGCGGCCCTGCATTTTTAAACACAGACCCAGGTTATAATAAGGTTCGCTGTCGTAGGGATTGGGATTGCGTCCGGTGAGGGTTTCAATCGCTTTCCGGAAATAAGGTTCGCTTTTTGCAAATTGGCCCCTGCGGAAATACCATACACCCAGCGCATTGTTGTTACGAATATCCTGGGGATCTCTTCGCAATGCTTCTTCGTAATAAGGCACCGGGCTGTACGTTGCATGGCGGTATTGTTCCAGGTGCAAACCAGTTAAATACAACTGCTCGTTATTGGCTACATCCCCGGGCGCCAGTGCGGCTTTGGCGGGTTCTGGAATATCGGCTGGTGTATTAGTTTTGTTTTCATAACGTAACGCTTCTTTTCCGGCTTTGTCAGTAAGTACCAGCAAAATATTGTCTGGTGTTATGTTTTCGGTAACTGCAATGTTTTTTATATAAACTGTTTCAGGACTGACCAGGAAAACTTCCTTTAATAACTCCTGTTCATTTTTTGTTAACTGAATCTTGAGTAGTTGAGCTGAAGTTGCAAATATTTTCACCTGCAGTTCATTATTCACTTTTTCTACATTCACCAGCACATCTTTCGTGGCATTCTTTACCACGCCCAATTCCCGGTAAGGCATAAAGTATTGGGTGAATGATTTTTCCTCGTAGGGCATCAGCCAGCTGAAATC
>DASUVL010001115.1:0-3120 GCA_036379015.1 Niastella sp. | reverse complement strand
GGGGGCAATACCTTGTTAAAATATGTACCTACTATGGAGGGTACTATACCATTAATATCAGATCCAGCTTTACCGGCACAGTTTCCCTTCCCAGGTTTGAAGCGGATCCGCCTGTTAAATGAAGAAGAAGCGTTCAGGAAGAATTTATTTTACTAATATATTCATACGGATCGGCTCTAGAATCCTTTCTTATCACTTCCGCCGGCACTTCCCTTATCGGCATTCTTTACATATTTCTCCAACCAGGCATTTTGTTCGTATAGCATGTGCAACAGGTTTTCTTTGCCGCGGTAACCATGCGCTTCATAGGGCAGGCTCACAAAACGAACCGTACCGCCATGTCCTTTTACGGCGTTAAATAAACGCTCACTTTGTATGGGAAAGGTGCCGGGATTATCATCCATTTCACCATGCACCAGCAATAAGGGTGTTTTTATTTTATCAGCATAACTGAAAGGGCTCATTGCTGCATATAACGCAGGCGCCTGCCAGTAAGTACGTTCTTCAAACTGAAAACCAAATGGCGTAAGGCTCCGGTTATAAGCGCCACTCCGTGCAATGCCTGCTTTAAACAGGTTGGTATGGGCCAGCAGGTTGACTGTCATAAAAGCGCCATAACTATGTCCGCCTACGGCAACACGGTTTTTATCCCCTACCCCCATTTCGGCCAGTTTATTAATAGCTGCTTCTGCATTCATCTTCAACTGGTCAACAAAATCATCATTGGGTTTTTTATCTGCGTTGGTGGCCACAATAGGCATTTCTGCATTGTCCAATACGGCATACCCCTGGGTTACCCAGAAAACGGGGCCACCATAGCTTACCATAGTAAACCGGTCTTTGGAACCACGGATCTGCGCAGCATCGGTTGCAGAGTTGAATTCACGGGGATAAGCCCACATCAATATCGGGAGTGGACCATCTCTTTTCGGATCGTAGTTTTTAGGCAGGTACAGATCACCGGTAAGGTCTATGCCATCGGCCCTTTTATAAGCAACCTTTTGTTTACTGATGCCTTCCAGTTGCGGATAGGGATTGGTAAAGTTCGTGATGGGCCGATCGGCTATGCGCATTACCAGGTTCTTCACATAAAAGTTCGGCATGTCTTTTTGTGACTCACGGCGCGTGATCAATACCAATTTATCTGCATCCAGAACGTCTGTTACCATTTCAAAGCTGCCTTCCGGGCAACGCCAGATGATTTCATTTTTCTTAGTACTTACATCGAATTTTGCCATGAATGGCAGATCACCTTTGGGTGAACTACCGGTCATATTATTCATCAACAGTTTGGAATCATTGTCGATTAGCTTTATTACCTGGCGGCCATATTTGTTTTTTACAGTAACCGGGGAACCAGGATCGCCATAGGCATCGGTCGTATTGCGTTCCACCAGTGTTTCCAATTGGCCGGTAGAGAAATTGTACCGGCTAAGACGGGTACTTTGTTTGCTTTGCAGGCGCTCATTGACCAGGGCGATTGTTGAATTGCCCCAAATGATACCACTAAACCGCCAGGATGTTTTGAAGAGCGTTGCGGGTTCGCCGGTAAAAGGAGCGCTCAATGAATACACTGCATCATGGAAATCAGCTTTGCTTTTGTAAATGCCACTGTCCAGCGGTGCGCACCAGGTGATAGTAGCGGCCTCATCATCGCGCCAGTCAAAACTACGTGGCGCATTCAATACATTATCATAACCCGAAGGAGAAAGCTCGGCAGAAGGCAGTTCCGCCACTATTTTCATTACTTTACCGGTAAGGTCGGTAATGCTCACCGTTGCGTTAAAACCATAGGCAGGCACCAGGTAAGAGAAAGGTTTGTGTATGGTATGGGAGAGCAGGTACTTCTTATCGGGTGAAAGACTGATAGATGCACAGATACCAGGTTTTCCAACTTTTGTTTCTGCACCATTTACATTTTGTACAAGTTGCGCTGTGGTATAAAATGCGAACAGCTGTTCATCATAGGGCGATTTGATAAGGTCCTGGTAAGTGCGGCTGGGTGCTACTTTACCCAGGTTTTCCTGAATAGCCGGGCCCAATGGCATGAGTGATTTGACGGGTGCAGCCGAAGCCGGCTGTAAAATGGTTTTGTACAATAGGGTATTGTCATCCATCCAAACAAAAGCCTGTCCCAGAATGAGGTTCAGCGGTTGTTTATTCGCTTTTGTCGCTTTTCGGGTGGCCAGGTCAATTACATACAGGTCTACACTTTTATTGGTAGTATTGGTAAACGCGATCTTTTTATCATTAGGGCTCCAGCTTACATTACCAGCCAGCATATTAGCGGGCAGGCCGGTCACCAGATATTCTTTACCAGCTTTAATATCCTTCAGTATAAAATTATTGAAGAAATTCTGGCGGCTGGGAGCGAAGTTGTTGGGATTGATCCGTTGTCCGGCAATTCGAAGCTCTGGCTGGGCTAATTCTTCTACCGAAGGATGGCTGTTTCGTTCCATCAGGAGCATCCATGTGCCTTTATCGTCAATGCTCACCGCCGGTGTGGGTTTAGCCAGTAGCAGTTCGGCAATTGCTTTGGGGGGTATTTTATAACCGTCATCCTGTGCAAAACAAAAATTTACTACAAAGAAGCTAAGCAGTAGCTGCAGTTTTCTCATGTGTGATGCAGTTTTTTAAGTAAAAATTCTATGATTTCACGACAAGTAACCGAAAGATCATGTACATGCAAGCCCTCAAGATAACAATTGATTGGTGTAGGATGATGGTTAAATGACTGGCGGTTGTATTATTGTAAGAGCAGTACATTAGAAGCGTTGACGTGGTGATCAGGAATGCTAATCAAAAAGAAGAACAAAGAAGTATAAAAATTAAGCTATAACAGTATAACATAATGGCCGTTATATAAAAATCCGGAAGTGCCTTAAGGTAATAATACAAAAGTTGGTTAAAAAACAAAATGAGCCGTTTTTGAGTAGTGAAACATTATTACCGAACAGGTAGCGTATCAAAAACGGACACTTAAATAATTCAATATAATATAAATGAGTGGTTTCCAGCAAGAAGAATGATGGCACTTTTTGTGGAGGGTTCCATGGACCTTTGTTTCGATTTTGTTTCACATTCAACCTGTTTTTGGAATATGCTTAAAAACTATATCAA
>DASUVL010001114.1:0-28223 GCA_036379015.1 Niastella sp. | reverse complement strand
AGGAATATAATTTTCAGGCGGTGCCGGTATAGCACTTTCACATTCATTGGAGCATACATTTGCCAATAAGGGCAATACATCAGTTCCAATCCACAGAGATACCCATGGTTGATTTGTTTCCTGCCATGCCATCTCTTTTTTACAAATGCTGCATTTTACTGTGCGTTCCTCATACCTTACAGGGTTATGAATTAACCTGGGGAATCCCATTCTGTTTTTATAGTTGCCATACAAGACTCTGGTACTAACCCGGCTGTCTTTAAGATTTTTGCAATTAATAATTTCATAAGGAAACCAATGTAGATCATATGACGTGTATGGGTCAAAATATTCAAGGGCTTCCATCTCTCCGATTTGCGGCGGAATTCGTTTCAATTTGCTACCATACAACCAAACTTTTTTTACTTTTTTCAGTTTGGAGATCGTTTCTGGTAAAGTATATATCTGAGAATAAAGTTCTGGTCCCAGGCCTTTAAATGGTGAAAATTCGTCACTTCCTTCAGATGCAATTTTTTCGACATAGTCGCACAGCTTCTTCCAGGCAAGGCTGCTTTTGTCTTGAACATCGTTTTTTATTGCTGAAATTCTGTTATTCATTTCCTTATTTCTTAAGATAAGCAAAATATAAAAATTTGGTCGAATCCGACCAGATTATTTCCGCCAAATGCTTCCACCTTTATGTATAATTATATCATGTAACCTAAAATCTTTTAACATGAATGAGCCATTAACCAATTCCCTCCCTGGGATATCCTTCATCGGCAAAACTTACAACAAACACCCCCAATGGTACAATCAGCCGTTACGCCTTACTGAGGAACAAAAACAAGATCCAATACCAGTACTGGATGACTTTTTTGAATGTTATCATTTAAACGATACCCGGGAAATACTATGGACATGGCTTACTGTAGTCGTTTCCAGTTCTCGCAGTATTTCAATTGAGTCTCTTGAACGTAGTAATCATGTTTATTTCTATGAAAAAATAGAAGAAGTCATTGAGGCCGCTTTTATAATAACGAGACGGATACATAAGCACCGTCTTAGGAATGTGCCAGATCAGGCCACTAACATACATATACCAGATTTTGAGATCGTGGAAAAAGGAGAGATCCTAAATAAACCAAAGCAGCTAATTGAGTTTGTAAACGATGCGCCTGTATATGTAATTGGCGAAGTATTCAACAATGAATCATTGCCTTCTCTTCTTAAGCAACTGCGTGACTGGCTGCGGGTAGCCTTGTGTGATGATAGTTCAACTTATGAAGATGGAGAACAGCGTCGTCAATTAATGGCTTTCCATGAAGAATTGCAAATGTTGGTGGAGGCATTGTTTGTCATCCATAAACAGCGTATAGGCGATGGAAATGCCACTAATAAAATCTCCCTGCTCAGCCAGGATCAGATTGGCAACCCTATGCAGGTTCTGGCATCTTTTTATGAAAAATTCCCTATTGCTTACGTTTATCGGGAGTTTAATGATTGGTTGGAAGCTGGCATTAGTTATCCTGGTTCTTATCCTGAGGGCATGAGCGAATTGCAGGCATTACATACATATCGTAATGTGTTGTGCCTGGTAAGATCTGCTGACCAGCTTTTAAAAAGCGATAATTGTTGAGTATGCCTGCTATTTCGACCTCCTCGGACTAGCAGATGCGAAAATTCCGAAAAAAAGTAGACTTGATTTTAGTCAATTTGGGGGTTCAACTGTTTTAATAGTACACTGATCAGTACTATAAACTGAAAGCCCCGATGTTTCCACACCGGGGCTTTTTAATGTCTATATCCAGCATAGAGGATGAGTGATAAAAGGGGTGTTTTTCCCGTAGGTTAGTATTTGTAATATAGGGTAAATTCAGTAAGAAATTTCCCACCTAAAAATACCCCTAAACATCATGGAAAACGAATTTCAAGTTTCAGGTACAAACGAGCAGGCTCTTTTTACCTTAAAGATCCATCGCGGAGATGGTATGGCGCTTATCGCCATGAATTGGAAGGATACCACGCCTCCGGACGATTTTGTAGGTTTCGCGATCGAACACAAGATCCCGAATGGCAATCAATTCTTCCCACTTAAAAATCGCATTCGGTTTCTCAATGAAGATGGCGTTATTGAATCGGAAAAATTATCCACGCTGAATGCTCCCATTCAGAAGTTCCGATGGGTACACTTTCCAAGGAATGCTGAACTGGATGGTGCATTTACATACCGGGTAACGCCCGTATTCATGAACAGCGAGGATGAATTAAGCCATGGCGAGCCACAGGAAGCGGCCATTGAGCTAAGACGGGAAACATATCCCAACAAACTGAATGTTACTTTTACGCGCGGCTTTGTGTCTTCGCAAGCATTTGTAGACCATTACTCCCAGTTTGGATCGTTTGCTACGCTCATCCCCCAAAACGCTGATGATGGCCTTGACTTTACGCCTACTCATCCCAAAGCCCAGGAAGCTTTTGCCTGGATGGGATTTGAAGCCCGTTCCGCCATCCTGGAAGTACTGGACCTGGCAATCCAGGACCCGGAAGCTGAAGTTTGCGTGGTGGCCTATGACCTTAATGAACCATTGCTGGTGTCAAAACTGGAACAGCTGGGAGAGCGTCTGAAGATCATCATCGACGACGATGGCCCACATGGAGAAGAAGACTCCGGTGAAACGCGGGCAGCTGAGCGGCTGATGGCATCCGCAGGGGAGGAGAATGTGAGGCGGCAACATATGGGAAAGCTGCAACATAATAAAACAATTGTAGTGAATAACGACGCCACGGGCCTGCACCTGGCTGCCTGTGGTTCTACTAATTTTAGCTGGCGCGGCTTCTTTGTTCAGGCCAATAACGCAATCATTTTAAAAGAAAAGAAAGCAGTACAGTCATTCCGTTCAGCGTTTCAGCATTACTGGGATGCGGATGGTAACGGCAGTTTTGGCAATACCACCTCAGCTCTATGGACCGATCTGCAACTGAGTGGGATAGACGCAAAGGTGACATTCTCCCCTCATGCAGCTGATAATGCTGTTCTGAAACAAATTGCAGATGATATAAAAGATAATACTTCATCTTCCCTGTTCTATTCGCTGGCATTCCTCCATCAAATCCTCGGGCCTATACGGGATGCAGTTGTAAAAGCTACTAACGATCCGAATGTATTTGTTTATGGGATATCCGACAAGGAGGTCGGCGGAATAGACCTGCAACGTCCGGATGGAAGTGTAGAACCGGTCTTTCCGCAAGCTCTTACCAAAGAAACCACCCCTGAACCGTTTAAGTCGGAACCTGCGGGGGGAAGGGGGAACAGAATGCATCACAAATTCCTGGTGCTTGATTTCGATAAGCCCACTGCCCGGGTATATATGGGATCTTATAACTTTTCAGCAGCGGCAGACGGTACGAACGGAGAGAATCTGTTATTGATCAAAGACCGTAGGATTGCAGTTTCGTACATGATAGAAGCCGTTAGGTTATTTGATCATTATCACTTCCGCGTCGCTCAGCTGAATGCTGAAAATGCGCATCAGAAATTGCATTTGCGCAAGCCACCCAGAGAAGAAGGGGAACAGGCCTGGTGGGCGGAATATTATGAGCATCCTGTAAAGATCAAGGATAGGGAATTGTTTGCATAAGATAATATAGAAAGGGTCACGGATATAACAGAAATACAAACGTTGGTTGCAATAGACCACATAAACTTCAAAGACTAAAATTATATGGTAGTAACTGAATTACGTAATGCTGTTGTGGACACTATCGAATTTATTATTCCACCTATAGTTAAGTTAGCAATTGTTTTGATGGTTGCCAACTATATAACATATGGGTATTCTACATTTTACTTGAGCGGTTCATTAAGTAGTCAATTTAAGACCGTTAATATCGCTGGAATAAAAACTGCGATTGACGGATTATACTTAAGTGGAGTTATTCCAGTTATTGCGGTACTTCTATTAATAACTTTGGCTTATGTAATTGATAGAAGTACAAATTTCATTGGTGCTTTAGTTCCAGTATATTATCACACAATTTCCACTTTGAAAAATAAATATTTTACTGTCGAAATATGGCTTTATTTCACAGAACTCCCTACAGTTGGAGACCTTGATAACAAAATAAAACAGCTATATACTTTAGCTCAAGCCACTAATTCGGCTTTACCTTTTGATCAAATGAAATGGCAAGAGGAAGCAAAACAAAAACTTTTTCGAAAAATTACTTTTTCGGAATTTTTGCTTATATGGTCTATTGCATCCTACTGGTTTGTTAATAAATATTTCTCTTTAGCGTTGCCATCAAGCAGACTTTGGATAATACTAATTATTCTTTTTACTTTAATTATTGCATTTTATTTTCAAGTATCAAAAAAAGAAGTAGACATAGAAAATACCCGATTGGTGATAGTTTCTAATTTCCTTAAGGCAGACCCAACTTACTCCATCAAAAAAAATACATCGACTCCTGTCAGGCAAGACCTTGAACATAAATTTGACCTTATAAATGCACAAGACAGAAAATGGTGGTGGTTATCGGTCGGATACAGAACGGATTGGCTAATGATGTTTAAATGCTATCGGCTTAGATTTCCCTTTTACAAATATTATGAACGTTGGAAATTCAGAAGTGGACTTCAAAGAAACAGACATTAGACCACTACTGCAGCAATACCTGCCCGTTGTATGCAAGCTTGTTTGGCGAGGTTGCAGCCACACCAAACATGACGAAAAATTACACTAAAATGCCATTACAAGATCTCCCTTGCAATGGCATTCTCTTTTCTCTTTTACCTGCACTTACGCTATCACTCTTCCCATGTGCGGATCACTAAAACTCTCTTTCCCTGTTTCTGCCCTTCCGGCAAACCGTTTTTCAAACGCTTCCACGCCATTTAACTTTATACTGAAGTCGTACCAGCCATAGCTGTCTTTCAGGGAAAGCGTCACGGTGGTTTTGCCGCCTTTTGCTATCTCCTGTTCAATGTCCTTCTTTTTATAAGCGTTGTCTTTAATGGTTACCTGTAGAGCTTTGTGTGCATCGGTATTGGCAAGAGTCAGCCACACATTTCCGGTTGGTTTATGTGTTATGGTATCCAGCTCATACCCCACGCTCACTTCCAGTTCCGGGTCTGCTGCGTTGCCTTTGAACTCCCGGTAAAAACCGTTAGGCCCATACAGGCGCAGTTGGTACTGGTTATTTTCAAAAGCCTGCAGGGGCCAGGTATAGGTAAGGCTGTCGCCAGCTTTTACGGCAAATCCCCAATTGCGTGAAATGTCTTCCACACCTTTTTCTGTGTACTTACCTGGTGCGTATACAGTGAACGGTGATCCGGCAGATTGTTTGCCGAATACTATGGTGCCGACTGTCATTTTGATCTCTATATTTTTTTTATTGGCGCTGCGGGTAGCATCTGCATACAGCTCATAAGGTAGCGCGCTCGACGGGCGTACACCTTTCTCTTGCCGCACCAGTTGGTCTATGGTGGCTGGCGTTTGTATGATCTGGTTGATCTCCTGTTCACTCAATTTCTTAAAGCCGTTAGGCTCCGGCTTAAACTTTGCGTTGAAGATGTCTTCTACAAACTGATCGCGCTTCAGGAAAGGCAGTGTTTCCATTTGATTGCCGTTATAGGGACTGAAGGCTGCGGTAAGGTCGCCGCAGATGGTCCTTCTCCATTCGCTGATATTTGCCTGGTGGATATTCTTGCCCAGCTTCTTGTTAAAGAATGTTTCCAGGAACTGCTGTGTAGAAGTATGGTCAAATAACTGTGAGCATACCTTTCCGCCGCGGCTCCAGGGCGATGCAATGATCATAGGCACGCGAAAGCCTAATCCGATAGGCGCTTCCCGGGCCTGTTTCTTTGGAACACCCTGCGCCAGCTCATTTTCCAAACGCACGTACTCTATCTCCGTGTCAATACCGTTTGAACATTTGCCGGTTTCCGGACGCTTTTCATCGGGAATATAAAAGGGCTGTGCATGATCGTAGTAACCATCATTCTCATCGTAGGTAACAATGAAGATGGTCTTTTTCCATACTTCCGGATTTTTGGTAAGTATATCCAGTATTTCCGATACATACCAGGCGCCGTACCAGGGAGCGCTGGGGTGGTCGGAGAAATTTTGCGGCGCTGCCAGCCAGGATACAGCGGGCAACTTGCCTTCATTCACATCTTTACGGAACTGGTATAACAGGTCGCCGGCCGGTACTTGCAGCTTGCGCTGCGTACCGTTATCATCGTAAGTGAGCTTGCTTAGTGTGCGGTAGGAGGGGTCTCCGCTATTCACCACAAAAGCATGATTGAATAAGCGCTTTTCTCCGTCAGACAACTTTTCAAAATTCCCGGGCTTCCATTTCTCCAGTTCAGCATGTGCATTATCCAGCACCTCTTGTTTTTTGGCAATAGCTGCTTTTATTTTTTTCGCTGCTTCTTCGGAAGAAGGAGTGGCTTCCTGCAGTTTGTTTATCTCGCCCGGTAAGGTGTCTGCAAGGTTTTGCAGGTTCTGTATATGACGACGGCTGAATTTTACATTATAGGCAGCAAAAAACTCCAGGTTATTACAACCAAAGTTGGCCAGCCATGATCTTTCCTCTCCTTTAAACCCGCCGACGCAACTGATCTCATTTTGATAAAATTTCCAGGGAATATTGTTGTGTTCCAGCAGCTCGGGGAAGGTGGTCCAGGGTAGCTTACCATAGCTGTAGTCATCATTGCGTATATGCGCTTTGGGCCGGCCATCTACGGGATGCGTGATCTTTCCGTTCCAGAAGAAAGAGCGATTGGGCGTAGTGCTGGTCATGGCAGAACAAAAATGCTGATCGCAGATGGTAAACGCATCTGCCATGGCGTAATTAAAGGGCAGGTCTTCGCGTGTGTAGTAGCCCAGCGTTAAAGGCATGTGGGCATATTGCTTGTTGCCCGATCTTTTGGCGATGAGCCACTTGTCGTATTTGCCGTTATTATTGGCGTCTACCTGGCTGGCCCGGGAGTGTGGCAGATCGCCCATCCACGTGCTCTTGGAGTCTTTAATATCCAGGCGGAAAGGCGCATAGGTTTCGCCCCGCTCATTGGTTTGAAGCCAGACTGGTTTTTTATCAGGCAACGACAATGCACGGGGATCATTAAAACCACGCACTCCCTGCAGGGTACCAAAACAGTGGTCAAAGGAGCGGTTCTCCTGCATCAGTATCACAATATGTTCAGCATCCAGGTAAGTGCTGCCCAAAGCGGGATCAATTGCCAGCGCCCGTTGTATAGAGGCAGGCAATACCGTAGACAGACCCGCAGCTCCTGACAGCAACAATGATTTCTTTAGGAATTCCCTACGTGTATCCATATTAAATATCCATTAATTTATTTTCGAAAAAAT
Organism: Niastella sp.; assembly: GCA_036379015.1. GTDB lineage: Bacteria > Bacteroidota > Bacteroidia > Chitinophagales > Chitinophagaceae > Niastella. Next base: position 20,868 of record DASUVL010001114.1, on the reverse strand, counting down.
ACCGATAAAATATTTTTTAACGATAACCATTTTTCAATAGACGTTTGCTATCTCTACTTGGTACTATACTTTTTATCCGGTTATAGTTGCTTTTTCTTCGTTGATAGTTGCTTTTTCTTTGGATATAGTTACTTTTTTCCGATGCTGTGGGATTTCAGTTTAAGCAGATATATTGGTCAGTATGGCGATCGCTTAAAGAATGATCTAATTCGGGCGAAGGTGCAAGACGATATAATTGAAGTACGCACAGAAGAGATGGAAGCACGAGATTATGGCAAAGGTGAAAAAATATGCATTGGAAAAGGGGATGCTAAAACGGCTTATAAGTTGATTGGTAGACAATTTGCCTTCTGACTTAAGGTGGGCAGAATACCAAACGCTGGAACAATATATTGCCCGAACGCACCCTATTCCTCCCGCTCCATAAAATCAATGACCACCTCAGATTTAATTTTCTTTTCTAATTGGGGATTGGCTATCTGGATTCTATCAATGTTAATTCCCTCCTCTATTTCCAAAAAGTTTTTGATAAGGTTACATAATTTAACTGCCTTTTGTTTGCTTGAATTATAATACGATTGTAAAGTGATCCTTTCATTAGGGTTGTCTTTCATGAAATTTGCCAGGTTTACTAATAGGGTTTTAGTTTTTAAATCCAGCTTGTTCGAAGATTGAAACGAAAGTGTAGACAATGAATCCGGCAAGGGCAGGCTAAAGGAAGGCTGTATACCTCCCATAATAACATATTCAGGTATATATGGTTCAGATAAGACAATATCATAACTGGTAGATCCCATGAGTGGATGGTAGCTTCGAACTTGCCTTTCCAGCTTTGGATATGAAAATTGAATAACAGTAGGTTTAGTAAGTTCTGCATGGAGCGTAAATTGGAAGCTTCCATTTTTGTCGGACAGTATTTTGTATTGATCAAAAACGATTTCGGCATTTTCAATGGGGGCTCCATGTTTATCTTTTACCGTACCTGAAATAAGTACAGAGTCAGCGGGAGTAGCCGGTGTTTGGTTATTGTTTGGCAATTGTACCTGTATCATGTTAACACGAGGAGGAGAGGGGTGGGCTGCTTCCGTAGTAATAGTGGCCAGCGTCAACAGCGTAGCCGCAACCGGAGATAAATTTCGATTTATTTTTGATGTTGAATTAACAAAATTTTGATCTCTTTGTGAGGTCTGCATTCTGCCACAAACAGGAAAAGGATGCTCCAAAAAATATTGCAGGATTTCTTGATTAGTAAGATCTACAAAGTTAACTACAGGTTTTTGACAATTATTGCAGAATCGTCCCTGTTCGGTCGGTTCCATGCCGCTCCAATCCTCACCACATGGCGTATTCATTTGAATGGTAAGTGAAATAGATCTGCTCATGAAAATTAAAGGGTTATTTTAATTACAAACCGGGAGTTTGTTCGTGTAACTGTAAACGAATGGTCCTCGATGACCGGATCAGTTACACTTATATAATACGGTTTACATTCATTATCTGATTTTTCTTCCTTATTAATATAAGATAAGGTACTACTTCCTACATTAGGAATGTCTATTTTATATTTAAATGACCCCTTTTTTGTATCAGCAATATGAAACACCAACGATCCGTACAAAGGTGCACCTGATGTTTTTACAATTACACCCTGTACTGAAGGAAGATCTGCCGGCTCCGGAGTGATTGTTATAGTTGTAGCGTCAATATTTTTTGACAAAAGAATATTCTCTCCTGTTTGTCCATCCACAAACGTCAGTCCTACCTGGGTAGGCATTCGTTCATCAAGCAGGCCTTCGCAGGGATTAGATTGTTTTGATTTATGGCATCCTGGTAAAAAACTTATGGCAACCAGAAATATCATTGGCAGATAATACAATTTATTTGTAAGGAAATAAGCTGATCGTCTCTTTGTCACAGGAAATTTGCTTTAAAAGTAGGACAGATTATTATTAGTTATCGTTGCAATCCTTTATTTAAATATAAAAAACGACCAAACGGGCACAGTCATTCAACTAGATAAGATGTTTTCCTAACCCGGAAAGTGATAAAACTGGCTATTGACAAAACCCAAACGCCAATACAACCATATAACATTACCATACCAAAGCCGTAGGTAAGTGCTGCATGAATAACCGCTGGTTTTAAAACATGTAATTGGGAAACACCTTTGCTGCCTTCGCCGGCAATTTTTTCAGCCAGCTCTCTTAATGATAATCCATTGTGAGATTGGGTAATTAAAGGCCTTAGATAAGATGATATACCTTCTACCAGCATAAAGCCCATCAGTGCAATATTAATAGCCAGTGTAATCATCCGCGCACTGATATCAATACCCGATGCCATGCCTGCCTTTGACTGGTGTACTGACGCTGTACTCGTATTGGTGACCGGTGTATTAGTAAGACCCAATCCGATACCCGCTACCAATAATCCCGGTAACATGGTCAGCCAACTGGCCTGTGGCATGCGACTGCCCCACCACATCAGTATAAAACCGAGGCCAATAGTAAATAAACCCAACGGTATGACGATCTTCGGTTGAAAACGCAGCGATAACCGTTCTCCCAACGGCGGAAATAATAACGTGGGTAACGAGTATGCCAACAAAGAAAGTCCGGTCATGGAGCTGCTATATCCCAATGCACCCTGGAAATACATCGGCAGATAGATCATGAATGGCCAGAAACTTATATTCATCCCAACGGAGCCGAGTATTGCCCCGGAAAAATTGCGTATCCTGAATACAGAAAAATCGAACATGGGATAAGCGACTTTCTTTTCTGTTATAATAAAAATAACAAAGCACCCTACAGATGAAAAAAGGCTGATTAATGAAACGGGTTGCGTGAATCCCGTGTCTGAACCCTGAGTAATGAAATAGGTAAGGAAAAGGACCGTCAGCGTAAGCATTAGCATGCCCACGACATCCAGCTTATTGTTATAGATGGTTTTTACTTCCTGCACACCCCATACGATCAGCAACAAAGTAATTATGGCAATAAAAACATGAATTAAGAAAACCCATTGCCAGCTGGCAACGGTAACGATTGAACCACCAATCAGCGGCCCAAAGCCAAGCCCTGTACCAAATACAATGCCCCATAAACCGAAGGCTTTTGCGCGTGCCTTTCCTTCACGAAACTGGTGCGACAATATGGCTATCTGGCAAACGAGCATGGCCCCTCCGCTCATCCCTTGCATAAACCGCGCGGCAATCATGATCGATACATTGTGCGCTATGCCGCATAGTAATGAGGCGATGCCGAATAAAACCACACTGATAATAAATATCAGTTTGCGCCCGTACCGGTCAGCAAGTGTGCCCGTGGCCATCAACACCGTGGTACAAGCAATGGTGTAGGCATTCATGATCCATTGCATTTCTTTAAAATTACCGTGCAGTACTTTTTCTAATGTAGGCAGGATCACGGGTACGCTGGATATTTCCAGGCCAAACATCAACGCAGAGAGGCATACGCCGGCCAGTGCCAGCCTATTTTTGCTGAACAATACGACTGTTGTTTTCATAATAGCAAATGTATACTGATGCATATCTTAGTTATCAGTACAATTCAATGATAAAAAAGTACATTCGCAACATGATAAAGGAAAGCATACACCAATCGTTGGAGGTTGTTTACAGGAAAGTAAAAGTGAATCCTATCAAAAAAAGCCGCAACACTTTTTTTCAGATGGTATATGTTATTTCGGGTAAAGGCTTTATTGCTATGAATGGTAACCGGAAACCTTATAAGGAAGGAGGCCTGATGTTGCTTACACCCAATGATTCCTATGCCTTTGAAATGCCTGATACAACCGAGTTTGTGTTTATCAAATTCAGTAACAGTTATGTAAAGGAATTTAGCTGGAAGCACCTGGATTGCCTGGAATGCCTGCTATATTATGCGCCCAGCGTGTCGGGCTGCGTAATGAAAAGCCAATCGGATATGTTGCTGGTCAAAAAAATAGTAGATGCGCTTTTGCAGGAAATACAAAACGATAACTTGTATAACAAAGACCTGATCATGCATTTTGTAAATGCGCTGATCGTAATTGCAGCAAGAAATATTTCACAAATATACCCGCAACAGTTAAAACCCAATGCCGATTCGCGCATCCAGGACATTATTCATTACATACAATCCAATATCTATTCACCACAGCAATTAAAGGCCACGCAAATGGCTATACAATTTGGAATCGCTACTACTTACCTGGGTAGCTATTTTAAGCATCAATGCGGCGAAACCATCCAACAGTTTATTGCTAACTACCGACTCAGGCTTATCGAACATCGGCTTAGGTTTAGCGATATGCGGATCAATGAAATTGTCAATGAATTTGGCTTTTCGGACGAAAGTCATCTCAACAAGTTTTTTAAAAAGCATAAGAAAGTAAGCTTAACAGAATACAGGAAGAGCAATACATGATTTTTTAGCAGGCAGGCGCCGGGGCCGAAAAGAGAAATTGCAGCTGAGAAATACTGGGTCATCAATGGAGATGATAATATTCCTTCTGTGTAGCAAATAAACTGCTACCATAAGTAATAGCTTCCCTGTATATTAATTGAAAGGTTCTCCCGAAGTAAATACTGGGCTGATCCGTTTGATTTCCCATCCATGATCTATTGAATATTTACAGTCGAAATATTTTACTCTGGCGATAGGTTTGACATTTGATTTGAATTGTTTACTCATTGCCTCATAACTGATACCGCAGGTCCAGCCAACATCCTCAACAGAATTTTGGGAAAAAAACAGATAAAGTGGAATGTTTTCGATATGTTCTGGATGAGCTCCAAGCGATTCAGTTAGGACTGCGGTAAAATCAGCTAATTGTTCATTTAATTTTTTCAAATCCCCTAGTGTTGCTTTGTTTATTTCTGCAAGGTCTTTAAATTTGAAAACATTTGCAGTTTCATAATAATGAACGAGTATCCTGGCAAAATGCTTTGATTCATGAATCGTTAATGTTAATGGTTTATCCTTAATACTATCGGTGTTATTGTATCCATCCCTAAAGTATTGGATATTATCTTCGTGTCCATATTTTTCCTTTCTAAATACTTTGGCAAAGCAAAAGAATGCATCTTCGTAACGTTCGCCCATAACGGATTCATAAAAATAATCTACAAGATCACTTGCGTTTTCGAATCTACGTCGAACAATAGAATTAGCTTTTTTTATTTTGCCATCGGCTGTTACTTTCCTCCGTTCAAATAAGGGATTCCAGGCCATTTTCTCATTCATTTCGTTTTTATAGCCAGCCCAGATGATAGGCAGGGTATTATTGGGACAATTATTGATAAAACATATCATCGCTTGTGAATCTTCATATCCCAAAGGGTGTTTGCTATAAAGACGTTCTCCATATTTCTGTGCAATTTGTTTGCACTGCTCTTTGTCCTGTAGTTTGGATTGCTCAGAAAATATTTTATCCTTTTCTGTGATGATATTTGGAGTGAATACCATTTTGAAACCTGAATTCTCTCTCAGGTAGTTAATGCCATTTTCGTAGCCGTACAGGCTGTAATAGTAGCAAGGAATCGATAAATTCTTTAGATGCTTTGTGAAAAACTTATTAGCCTGATGGCCTGAGCCAACAAGGTCATCGACAAATACGAAGGCTTTTGCGGAACAAACATATTCATCTGTATAAATATCATGGAAACTGGCACCTATATGAGAAAATTTTTTGTTTAGCGGATAAATAAACTGACTGCCGCTTGAAGCTGCTTCATCGGCTAATGGGAAAAAATGAATATTGTTAAAGTCATGGCCAAGTCGCTGTGATAGATGTTCAGATATAGCGTCCAAGGCCTCATTGGTATCAACATCTCGTTTGATTTGAAGAAATGGCAGCAGCTTATAAATGATAGGAATTTCCTCTGGCTCGAAATTGGAAAGCCATTTCTTGATAATGGATGCCTGTTTGTCTTCATCTTCAAAATTCCAGCTTTTGATTAATTTTTTGATTTGGCGTGATAGTGGTTTAATCGCCTCTTTTTGTTCAGCTGTCATAGATGATTAATGGTAATTAATCTTTTAGATATTAATGATAGGAAATGTGATCATGAAATAAAAGACATCTTGCTCTCTGTGTGAAATATTCTATAGAGATATTAAGTTGTAATGAAATCGAATCTTCGCACTCATGCTCTAATAAACGAAAAGTACTGTATATCTTCAGAGGGTACTACTGGCTACCAAATAAATGGATTATAATAGCTTGATTGGGCATGTTCTGCGATATTACTATTTTTCTTGCAAATGCTTTAAATTACAATTAAGTTATTGTTGGAAATTAAACGTCAGGAATTATTTCCAGGCATTTTTGTAGGAGTTAACATGTTAGTGGTACGCTTTCGTGTCGATATCTGAGCTTCGAAGAGCTAAAAGTTGACTGGGCATAAATAGAATATCGGGAATATGCCATGCGGTGGGAATCGATGCAATCAACCCAGCTAAAATTTCAATAAAAAAGCAGTATACATTTCTACTGGAGAAAGATATACTGCCTCACCAGATCACGCTGAAACAAATCTCTTTCCTAACCCTTCCGTATTACTTTAAAACTATTGAAAAGGGTGTTGTTGCCATTGTAAACATCCATGGATGTGCCTGATTCGTTTAATTTATAGGTGAATTTTTCGCCTTCTTCTGTTTTGGTAAATACCTGGGGATTACCTTCTGCTTTCATTGGCTCAATGTCATAACTACCAGGACTAAACACCAGGACTTTGAAATATTCTCCTGATGGCTTCTGATAAATAAACATCTTCGTGCCTGCAGATTCAATACACTCAATGATCAGTTTTTTATCAGGAATAGAATCGAAGGTAAATGATTCAATTTCCTTAAGTCGTGCATTCGTTTCGCTTTGAAGTGCATACTCCGGTTTTTCTTCACTTACCAGGAAGATAACACGGGCTTGTGCATCCGCCAATGCGGTGTAGCCGGCGCGGGTAAAATACACTCCGGTATTGCGGGTTGGCTTATTTTCAATCCCGGCCACTTTTCTGGCAATGGCTATGCTTTCTTGTTCATTGGGAAGTGTATCGCCTACCTGTATTCGATATCTGGCATCTTTACTGTCAACATCTGATTCTACAATGGTGTAGGGTGGCAATGCTACAGCTTCAGTGGCAGTTGCCTCCTCCCTTGAGTCTTCACTTGAAGTTGATTCCGGTCCGCCATCACAGGCCGTCAGCGAAACTAATAGTATAGCGATGGTTGTGTGGCGCCATCTCTTACTGACTGTAAGGGGGCTAAATGAAGAAATGTTCATGATTAATAGTTTAATGAATGAAAATGATAAATGGGCAGACAGGGACCAGGGATGCACTGATCAGAAAGAAGTATGGCAAGATCGTACTCCGGTGAGTGGTATATCAGCTTTGCGCAAACATATTAAATAATGGCATATCTCAATGCGGACGTGTTCTGCGTACATAAAAGTTCACTTGTCATATATGGCCAACACGGTATGGTACTCCCTGTAGTTTCTCATAAATATTCCACCTTTCGTCATGGATCCCTGTCAATAGATGTAAATTCTCATGCTGATCAATTAACAGGTGGTAACTTTCATAGAAATCAAAGTCTATGAAACAGCTCAGACTTGTTTTTACAGCTTCTTTGTTATTTTTTGTAGTAATGAATTCCTGTTCTCAACAAAATACCCCGGGTGCTTCTTCCATCCTGGGCGTTTTTGTGGCAAGCACGCCATGCAGTAATGGCACAAGACCATTGCCGGGTATTGCTGTCAACACAGATTGTGAATTCATAAAATGGAAGTTGACCCTTTACCAGGATGAGGTTACAAAATCACCAACCACTTATAAGTTGCACGCCTTATATGGATTGCCGAAACAAGGAACTACAGGATTCATCGGCGGGGGAAAAAAAATTGACATGGAAGGGAAATGGACGATCGTTAATAGTACAGCCTCAGATCGCCATGCGATCCTTTACCAGTTACATGATATGGAATCAAACAAAACAATTTCTTTTTTAAAACTCAATGACAATTTGCTGCATTTACTCGACAGTGAGCAGCATTTGATGATAGGAAGTGCTGCATGGAGTTACACCCTGAACAGGATCGACAATAAATAAACCGGTCTGAGTGGAAACATAAAAGAATAGTATGAAATATATGTTGATTTTAATGGTCACTGCTTTCTGTTCCTTATCAGGAAAGCTTTCAACAGCACAAACTGCAGCGGTTGACAATAAATTGTCACAAACCATTACTTTCCGGCCAATACCAAAGGGACCGTCTGTTTTGGGCGTTTTTGAAGGAAGACCACCCTGTTACGGAGTTGCAAAGCAATTAAAAGTATCAATATCTGCTGAGTGCATTAAATTAAAATGGAACCTTATCCTTTACCAGGACTCGGTGACATTACAACCAACAACCTTTGCCTTAATTGTTGTAGGAGGTGGCGATGTAGTTAAACAGGCAGACGGAAGTTCTTACAGGCTGAAATTGATCAAAGGGAAATTAACAATTAGTAAAGGCATAAAAGGGAATCCTGCTGCTGACGTTTACGGATTGGAATTTGAATCGGGCGCTTATCTGTATTTGCTTAAAGGAGATGGAAATGTCCTTTTTGTCCTGGATGAAAACAAGGAATTCAGAGTTGGTAATGAAGATTTCAGTTATACCCTAAACAGGGTTGAACTGGTACCAGGGAATAAATGATAGTCTTCTCTGAGCAATATGATTATTTACCAGCCATCTCCGTTTTCAACTGTCCGTTTATTTTTAGTTTCACCTGCTTTTTAACGGGCGATGAAATTTTGTAACTGGTGACCACGCCGTTCTTCCATTCAAAATCAACAGTCAGGTTGCCTCTTGCCTTTAGTCCTTTCACTTTCCCTGCTGCTTTCCAGCCATCAGGAATAGCAGGTAGCAATTCCACATAGCCGGCATGGCTCTGCAGCAGCATTTCCATGATGGCTGCTGATGCGCCAAAGTTCCCATCGATCTGAAAGGGCGGGCCAGCAGAAAACAGGTTGGGATATACGCCGCCGCCTGCGCCGTAGTTAATATCTGTTCGTAGTGTGGGTTTCAACAATTCCCGCAACAATTTGAAAGCACGATTGCCATCGAGCAACCTGGCCCAGAAGAGCTGCTTGTAAGCAATGGACCAGCTGGGACCATCGTCGCCTCGTACGTTCAATGTTTTTCTGGCAGCTTCCGCAAGCTCAGGTGTTCCGTTGGCGGTGATCAGGTTGGCAGGGTATAATCCATATAAATGGGATATATGCCTATGCTGGGGATCTGTTTCTTTATAATCTTCCAGCCATTCCTGTATGCGCCCATCGGGTGCGATAATACCGGCAGGCGGAAGTTGGTTACAGGTTGCCAGTAAGGTATCTGCAAAAACTTTGTCCGTCTGCAGTTTTTGTGCAGCCGTAATTACATGGTTGAACAATTCACGAATGATCTGGTTATCGATCGTAGCGCCCACGCAAATGCTGGCATGGTTACCGTTTGGAAGTTGGAAAGCGTTTTCAGGTGATGATGATGGCGATGTGACCAACCAGCCGGTTTTTTCATCCTTCACCAGGATACTTTTATAAAACTGCGCCGACCCTTTCAAAATGGGATAAATACTTTTCAGATAGTTTATATCATCTGTGTAGGCATAATGTTCCCAAAGATTATTGCAAAGCCAACCTGATCCCGATTTGCTAATGCCCCAGGAGGCGCTTTCCCCAGGCTCTGTAAAGCCCCACACATTCGTGATCACATGGGCCACCCATCCTTCTGCATGGTAATAGGCTTTGGCTGTTTTCTCACCGGGCTTTACCAACCCGCGCACCAGTTCGGTCAATGGCAGATTAAGCTCTGACAAATTGGACATCTCTACTGGCCAGTGGTTCATCTGTACATTAACATCCAAATGATAATCGCCATTCCAGGGCGTATGCACCTGGTTAGCCCATAGTCCCTGCAGGTTGGGCGGCAAAAGGCCAACGCGGGTACTGCTGATGCTCAGGTATCTTCCAAATTGCATAAACAGCACCGGCAATGATTGATCGTCTCCGGGTTGCCGGTAGTAGGCAGCGAGTCGCTTGTCGGTAGTAAGACTTTCCGCCGGGCCTGTGCCCAAATCAACGGAAACGCGGCCGAACAGCTTTCTGAAATTATGAATGTGTAATTGTTTTTGTACGGTGTAGCTCTTTTGAAGGGCGGCTTTCAAATTTTTTGCCACCAGGCTTTTGTAATCCGGATTGCGAAAATCTGTTGCCGTTGAAATAAAGATCAGGGCCTCGTCAGCATCTTCCACCTCCAGTTCATTTCCTTTCTTAATTTGTTGGCCGCCTGTATTAATAATTTTCACCTGGGTGAAATATTGCATGCCTTTTCCATCCTTCCCATTGTCCAACTGTCCGGCTAACTGAAGAACCTGTTCGACAATGGAAGTTGTGCCTTTTTCAGGGCGGCTGATGCCCAGGGAAAAATGGATCTTTCCCTTTTCACTGGCGCTGAGTCGTATCACATCCACATCGTCACCGAAGCTGGTGAAATACTCCCGGGTATACGTAACGCCATTTATTTGAAATGTGGTAGTTGCTATTGCACTGTCAAGGGAAAGCCAGCGGCGGTAATTTTTGTAAGCGGCTGCTCCGCCGCTATAGCGGTGCGTAATGTTCAGGTCGGCCAGCATCTGAAAGCAGCCCCATTGGGGGCCACCTGATCCCGGACCAAGGCACACGAAATTTTTATCGATCAGTTTTTGCGCTTCATCGTTTTTTCCTGCAGACAGCAACCTTCTTATTTCAGGGATCTGTTTGTACGCTTCGTAGTTATTGGCATCCTGCGGGCTGCCCGACCAAAGCGTGATATCATTCAACACCACTTTTTCTTTTTCTACACCACCGTCGGGCGTCATGCCCAGGCGGCCATTACCCAACGGACATGTTTCTTCCCATTGGGCAGCGGGTTTATCGAACCAGATTTCCAGCGGACGGTTTTGCGCCGCAAGCGCCAAAGGAAATAACAGCAAATAAAAGCTTATCGTTAATTTCATACTACCTGATTATTACTTTTTGTAACCCAGCGTTAGTTCACTCAGATTGCTGGAAGAATTATCGTTGCTGGCCACTTTTTTAACCCTTATCCTGATGTAGCGGATGGTGGGTGTATTGGTTGAAAAATTGATCGTGTACGGACCTGTTCCATCATCTGAACGGGTTACTTCCTGCAACAACACCCAACCTTTGGCCAACGCATCGTTCTTCCAGTTCGCATCATTGCCCGGTACCGTAGTGGCTGCGTTCGTGATATCGGCAATTCCCCACACTTCATATTCCACCGGATTGTGGCAACAGTTACGGCCGGTCACTTCCATCGTTCTGAGGCTGTCATACGCTATACCCATGTCGAAGGTGAAGTGATGGGGCAGGGGACTGCTTCCATCGGAATGGAATATATTCGGATAACCTTGCGGTCCCACGGAGCCATCCCACAATTTGGAAACACTGGTCTCGCTCTGATAAGGTTGTACATCATATGGCAGACTGACTTGCTGAAAGAGTGCTTTATTACATTTTACGATACCGAATTCTATTTTCGGAAAGGTATCAACGAGGCTTGTAGAAAATGTATCCAGTGCATTACGATCGGGTGTATAGTTTGACTGGTACGCCACCTTGGTGCCATATCTAAAATCGTTCAACGTGATGGATAGCTGATTGGGTAGCAAGGATACTTCCTTCAGTACGTTGGAGGTACTCGTATACCGGATATAGGTTATCGTGTTGGTTGAATCGGGTGTAAGGAAATTAAGGGTGATCTGGTTGCCGGCGTCGTTCAACAATTTATACGGATCAGTTAAATTGATCGGCCGGTTCATAAGGCTTTGCCGGTACGTATTGCCATATATTCTTGCATTCTTTATTTCGATGGGGATGGACCGGTTGCCCTTTTCATCAAAGGAATAAACAAAGAAGGAATAGGTATACTCCTGCAATGGTTTAATGATGGTGAAGATGGTATCGGACGGATTATGCGTTGCCGCTGTTACTTCAACGGAATCTTTATAATTGTTCCAGTATACTTTATATCTCGTAACAGAAGGGTCGGGGCTTGGCGACCAACCGATACCCAGGCGCAGGTTGCCCGACCTGGTGAACGTTTTGGTAATGGCCCCGGGATATTTGATCTCCTGGTTGTTAAGAAAGTCCCTGAAGTCATCGGCTTTCTGCGAGCAGGAAGCCAGCATGTAAACCAGGACTGTTATCCAAAGAAGTGATGCATTATGTTTTGTCATATGAGCTCGTTTATTGATTACCGGGGATCACCCCAGAATGTCAGTTCGGCAATATTGAAAAAGTTATTGGTCAACGATGCATTCTCCAGGCACTGGAAACGGATATACCTCACTTTAGGCAGGTCCAATGAAAAAGTGAAAGGGAAACCAGCATTCCATACATCAAGGTCTGCATTGGTGTATTGCGGATTTGGCAACCCGGATGGTTTTGGCGGCAAACGGAAGGTGCCCAGGTTGATCCATCCATTGGGAGATGTCTGTCCAACAGCAGGAGCGCCGGCGCCGCTGGGCAATGTTTCATCCACAGGATTTGATTCCCTGCCCCAGAGGGTCCAGGTAAGCGGAGCGCCCGCCTGCCACAGCCAGTTGCCGCTTCCATCTATACCGCGGTTCCAGATCGTGTACCGGCTCAGTTTGGCGGTTCGCCCCATATCAAATGTGATCACGGCCGGCCATACCAATGGAAGGATCGGTTGTTCGGTATGGTAACCCGGTGATCCTGTATTGCCGTTCCAGCAGTTTTCTATCTCCCAACCAAAACCGGTGCGTACATCAGAGAGTAACACATACCTGCCGAACTTTGATTTATCCATCTGTATCTCGTAGATCGGTTTCACCGTTGTGAACGTCGTATCAGATATATTCCCCCACTGGTCGGTGATATAAATGCCAAATTCCTGGGGAATGGTATCGTACCCGCGCAGGCTGTAAGCGATCGTATCCTTATTGGTGTAGTTCTGATTGATGATCTCAAACTGTTTGGTGACGGGGTCTTTGGCAATGGTGATGATGCCCAGGTTGGCTTTGAATGTATTCAGCACATTGATATTGATACCACCGAAATCGGCTTTTGTTTTGATGGTAGGAAATGCCTGCAGATAAGCAGGTAAACCGGGATGCACCGTAACTTCCACCGGATCAGATTGCACATCGGCCCTGCTAACCGTATAAAGCATCACTTTATAATCCTGGCTTTTTTCAAAACCGCCTACATGGATCGTATCGGAATAAAACGACGACTTGGTTTGCCGGCTCGCTTTATCATTGATCATGTAGCTGGCCTGTACGTACAGGATATTTTCAGAATTTGGCAGGTCATAAGTTATAATAGCGGAACCTGCTTCATTCTTTACCTGTACGTTGGTGACAGGGCCGGGTTTTGTTTTATCGTCAGACGCAACGTCTTTATAGTCGGACACCTTGCTGCAGGAAAATAACACCACTGCCATCGATACCTGTAGCATGGGCCATAACCATTTTTTATATTGATTTATCATGATCATATTTTAAGCAATTCGAAAAAAGGTTTACCAGTAGGGCGTTTGTATAAGATTGGGGTTGGTGAGCAGGTCATATTCCTGTATGGGGAATAGATAATCCCTCAATCCGAATGAAGGCTGGTACACCGTGCTTAATTGATAATAGCCGGCAACGGTCCGGTTAAATACGCTCCATCCCTGAAAAGGAGTAGAGAGTACGGATTGCAGTTCTTTCCAGCGGCGGAGGTCCCAGCCGGCCTGTCCTTCGAATGCCAGTTCAATCCTTCTTTCCTGGTGAATGATCTGGCGCAAACCTTCTTTGGTAGTTGGCTTTGCAGGATTGCGCGAATATTGTGACCATGATGTGAGCACACCGGGCAGCCCGGCTCTTTGCCTTACCTTATCGATCCAGCCATATGCTTCCCCTGAAGGGCCATTCACCTCATTCAGGCATTCTGCATACAACAGCCACAGGCCTGACAGCCTGATGAACGTCCACGGATAATTTTGCCATACGGTATTTTGACCGGGTACTGATTGGTAATGCACCAGTTTTTTGGGCCAGTATCCGGTGGCATTATACCGGGTACGGTCAGGTGGGGACGCATAACCATTCACTGCATTCACATAGTTCAGGTTATTATCATTGGTGTTGCCCGATCCAAACCAGGTGGCGCCATCAAACGAAACGCTGGAATAATAACGCGGTTCGCGGTTAAAGTTCCCTTTTACGGTAGTATAGTCCTTTTTGATATAGTAACGGTGTGCGTCGTCGCCTGTCTGCAGCTCATAACGTTTTGGATAATCCCAGGTATTGTCTTCATTGATGGGAACGCCGTTGCTGGTGTAAAAGACCTCTGACTCAGCAACCGGCACAGAGAAATTGGAGTAAACGGCAAATACATTGGCGGCCGCTTCGGAAGTTACTCTCGGCATCGACATATACTGCCAGCCATAGTTCGGGTTAAGCGTCCACACCTGTTCAGGGTTCCATCCGTCTACAAAAGCGCCCTGCAACGTAAGCAACTGCCGGGTCTTGTCGCTCATGTTTACGATATTGCCCTGTAACCTCAATTCATACGGTTTGGCGCCTGCCGCCACGGCTGCATCGATGGCCGCCTTGCATGCTTCGGCGGCCTGCTGCCATTTTGTATTATCTACTGTAGCTGGAAATAAATTTTGCCCATCCTTATTCTTAAACGTTATATAATCGGGATTGCCATTAAAAAGCGGGCTGGCCCGGGTAGCGAGCACTTCTGCCTTTACTGCCAGGGCGATCGTTGACGTTATACGTCCGGCTTCAGCGGCCGCATTCTGTATGGCGGGTGGCAGGCCAGCAATGGCTTCATCAAGTGTTTTGATCACGTAGGTGAAACAGGAATCCAGCGTTTGTTGTTTTTGACGCACTTCTTCCGAACCTGCATTGATGGGAATGGTTTTGTCGGCGATGGGAATAGGGCCATACATGCGAAGCAGCCAGTAATGGTAATAGGCTTTCAGGAATTTGGCTTCGGCTGTCCATCGCGTTCTTTCGTAAGGTTGTACATCGAGCGGCAGATGAATATTATCCAGGAAAATATTGCACATTCTAATAGATTCCCAAAGCCGAAGGCCCATGTTGTATCCATCCCAGTAATTGTGAATGGGATTGAGGCTGTTCTGCAATCCACGCATCAGGTTAAAGCCCCCGTCGCCGCCCGAACCGCCAAGCGTGGTCTGGTCCTGCATATTAATAGGGAATAAGATCTCACCCGAAGCGGTAAAGCCTGCGTTACGTCGAACATCTGCCAGTGATTGTAAATTGGAATAACAGCCGAACAGGTAAGCGTAGGCTTCGTTGGCATTGCTGAAGGAACTGGACAGCGTAGCTACATTGTCAGGCGTAACATCGAGGTATTTTTTGCACCCCGGCAAAACCGACAATGCGCAACCAACCAGGAATATATTTATAAAGGTCTTCATATCCTCATTTTTAATCGTTCAGAAAATTGCAGGTATCAATTATGGTTAGAAGTCTAATTTCAGGCCGAGGTTATACACCTTCTGAACCGGATAGGCAAAGCCATTGCCGGCCAGCTCCGGATCCCACAATTTGAATTTGCTGAAGGTCAGCAGATTCAGCCCGCTGAAATAAATACGCGCACTGTTCATAAAGATGCGGCTGCTCCATTTTTTGGGGAGCGTATAACCGCCTTCCACCGATTTGAGACGTACGAAGCTTCCATCGCGCATCCACCAGGTGCTTCGTTGCTGGTTGTTGGGAATTTCATACGTAGAGAGCCGGGGCCAAAGCGCATACAGGTTCTGGTTTTCTTCTGACCAGTGATCATTGGCATACGCCTCCAATATTTGTGCATTATTGGCGAAGGGAGCTGTACCAAATATCCCATATTCGAAATCGGTGCGGGCGGTGGGGTCAATAAAGAAAGTTGACCTGGCTGAGCCCTGAAAGAATGCGCTGATGTCAAAATTCTTATACCCTACAGAAAATCCGAAACCATAAATGATCTGAGGTGTGGCGGGCAAACCGATTGGTACCTGATCATCCTGATCAATGACACCATCCTGGTTCACGTCGCGGTATTTGATATCGCCTCCCATAGGCAGGTAATTACCAAAGATCTGAGCAGGCGAATTACGCGCCTCCTTATCATCTACGAAAAGCCTTTCAGCGATAAACCCGTAGGGCTGGTCGATCATTCTTCCGGTACGAAAACTCCAGGCATTGCGATATTCTGGTTCTTCAAGATGTACCACCTTGTTGCGGGTGATGGTGAAATTGCCCAATGCAGAAACCCAAAAACCGGAAGAGAAGTCCTGACGGTAGTTCATGCTCAGATCAATGCCTTCGGAATTGGCTTTGCCCAGGTTGGAACGCAGATTGTTGAATGCTGTGGTTTCTATACCAACCGTAACTGGAATATATCCACGTTGAATAAGGATATTATACCTTTTCTCGCGGTATACTTCCGCCACTATGTTTAGTTTTTTAAAGAGGGTGATCTCGGCCGCGAGGTTTGTTTTGCGCGAAGTTTCCCAGGTTACATCGGGGTTGGGGTAGGCAGAGATCACCGTTCCCCGCATGGTTACCGAGTTATTGGTACCGAATGAGGCACTGGGCCCTTCATTGGGCGCTACATTGGACAGATAGAAGAATCGTTGTGTTTTGGGATCGCCAATGGCATCATTGCCCACGAGGCCATAACTACCGCGCAACTTTAGCCGGGTAATGATATTGGGAATATTGCCGGTCCAGAATTTTTCATTAGATACCACCCAGCCAGCACCGATGGTGGGGAAAAAACCGAAGCGGTGTGCAGGTGAAAATTTTTCTGAACCGTTGTAACCAAAGTTGAATTCAGCGAAATACCTGTTATCATAAGAATAGCTGGCCCTCCCTGAAACACCGAGGTTTCGGTTGGGTAATGATGCCTGCAGATTTCCGGCGTTTCCACTCAGGGTTTGCTGACGGGTTCCCACTATGGAGGCGCCAACACTGTGTTCAACAAAGCTGCGGCTGTAATCGATCCTTCCCAACATGTACAAATAAGTGTTCAAATATTTTGCTCCTTCCTGGTAGCCGAGGTATTCCCTGGCTGCACCGGGCTGCGAGTTCAGCCAGTTGAGTTTATAATCACCAGTTTTTTCATCATAGCTCTGTACATTATAATAAAAGGGTAGATAATTGCGGCTTACATCAAAATAGGAATACCGGTTGGTGCTGAACAGTCCAAAGAAAGTAAGGCCGGGTGTTATGAACTTCAGGTTCTGATTGAGTTCGAACTGGGCAGACATTCGCGATTCTGAAAATGTTTTATACCCGTACATCAATGATGCGTAGGGATTCGATTGAAGATTACCGGTTTGATTGATCGCATTCCCGAAAAGGATGTGTTTGGTATTCCGGTGGGCGCTGTCTGGTTGAAAAAAAGCAGGAAAGGCAACGGGATTGGAATGCAACGCCTGTGAATACAGATCGGTAGCAAAACCACCGCCCTGGTTACTGATAGGGCCGGTATATTCATTGAAGTTACCCCACAGGCGAACCCCCACTTCGGTAGTGGACGTAGCCTTAAGACTGGTATTGGCCCTCAACTGGTAATTTTCAAAACGCATACCTGAGTTGAAGTTATTGACGGGGTTCACCTGCAGAATGCCATTGTCTTTGGAATATGAACCGGCCACATAATATTTTGCCAGGGTGTTGCCGCCGCTTACACTGAAATTCGCACGTCTTGTACTCGTGCGTTCTTTAAAAATAGATTCCATCCAGTTTGTAGCAGGATATATATAGGGATAAATGCCGCCTTCTCCATCCAATGTTTTTTGTGTGCCAATGATCTTGTTCGGACTATAGAAAGGAGTGGCCAGCGGATCTCTTGTTGTAAGCGCCTCGTTGTACGTGCGCATATAGGAAATGGGATCTGCCAGCTTGATGCTTTTTGTAGGCGCTGAAATGGCTGATTCTACGCGAAGCTCCACTTTGGCTTTGCCTGCTTTTCCTTCTTTGGTGGTAACCAGTATTACCCCGTTGGCGCCCCGGGCTCCATACAGGGCGGCAGCACTGGCATCTTTCAAAATGGAAAAGCTGGCGATGTCATCTACCTGGATCCTTGCCAGGTCGCTGGCGGGAAGCTCGATATTATCAACAAGGATAAGCGGGCTGTTGCTATAGCCAAGCGTGGTAACACCGCGAATGAAAAAAGATGAATTGTCGAAACCGGGCTGTCCGCCTCGCTGAAAGGAAATAAAACCGGCCACTTTTCCTGCCAGCGCATTGGTGAGGTTACTGGCAGGGATCTTCAATTCACCGGGCTGTATGCTGGTAACAGATCCTACAATGGCCTCACGCCGCTCGCGACGGCCGAATGCAGTAACCACCACGGCGCCAAAAGTATCTACCATCGGCGCCAGGTATATAGTGGCTGTTTTTCCTTTCTGAATGATCTGTTCTATAGGCCTGTAACCCACATAAGAAAATTCAAGGAGGGCCTGGCTGCCAGAGATATCCAGGATGAAAGCACCCTTTTTGTCGGTACTGGTTCCCTGCCTGGTTCCCTTAATCACCACCGATACGGCATTGATGGGCTGGCGGGTGATACTATCCATTACAAAACCGGTCAATGACCCGGTATTTTGTGCGACGGCATTCAATGAAATGGAAAACAGGGAGAAGAGGGAAAGAAGAACTGCCAATAAGCCATAAGGCAGCCGTTTCCGGCTGTTAAAGCAAGCAAATCTATTATTCATATACAAGCAATTGTTGTTTGGTTGGCGTGTATCAACGCTATGCTAAACGTATAGTAAATAAGAATGAGCGGTACGGTCATCTATGCTATCCTATACTATACCACTAAATTATTATAATATTTCGATCTTCCAAAAAAATGTGTGTTTTGGGTACAAACAGGAAGATGAACTATGAGACAAAGCGTTTAATGTAGTAACTATGTGACATAATATATCTTTGGTTATGAAGAAAAGATTATCCTTTGTTATTTTTTTATTGGTGAGTGCTACGCTGACAGCCCAAACTACCGGACCGTTCGAAAAGGAAATTATCAACTTTGAAAAAGCAGATAGTATCAATCCTCCTAAAAAACAGCAAGTGCTTTTTATCGGAAGTTCGTCTTTCAGGCTTTGGAGCGATTTTTCAGAGCGCTTTAAGGATTACGCGGTTATTAATCGCGGATTCGGAGGCGCCGAACTGTCGGATATCACGCACTATGCGCATCGGATCTTAATTCCTTATCGCCCTTCCAAAGTATTTATCTATGGCGGTGAGAACGACATCGGTCATAATGAATCATCTGCGCAGGTATTTAAAAAATTTGTTGCGTTGTTCAATTTGTTATCGAAGGAACTAAGTAATACCCGGTTTTATTATATTTCTGCAAAGCCGAGCCCCAGCCGTTTGAAATACAGGACCCAGTTAGAGGATCTCAATAATAAAGTAAGTGACTTTATTAAAAAGCAACCCTGTAACTGGGCCTTCATTGATGTATATCATCCTATGCTGTCGGAAGATGGTTCACCGAAAGCAGATATATTTCTACCTGATAAATTGCATATGAACAATAAGGGCTACGATATTTGGGAGAAATTGATCAGGGCGCATATGTAATAACGCAAGGCATACTTTTATCACCGGCTCACGCTCATGTGGGATTGCCAAAATATGCGGGTGACAAATTTCAATGGGGTGAATCAGTTTGTGAAACGGGAATACCGCCAGGGATGGTCGCTGGGTATGTCCTGAACGTACTGTCGCCCGGGTGGGCTAGCTTCCATTGTGAAGCAAAAGAGTAACTGCAGGATTTGATGTAGCTATAATAATCGTAATCTGTTTCGAAGCTTTTCAGGATATCATAACTGGGCCGGTATTCCACCATAAAGGAATCCAGTGCCGGCGACGTTAAGTAGGTGATGCGTTTTACCAGCGCTTTGGTGAAACGGTGATCCACATATTTATCCCGTTCTTCCCTTTCGAGCCGGGCCTTGAAGGCTTCCATCCTTTTGAACTTTCTTGCATTAAAGATCAGGTCAAAACTAATGCCCAGTCCAAAGCCGCTTCCGGGGGCGGAACCATAATCAGGGTCATAATTGAACACCTTTTTGTATTCGGCACGGTTGGCCAGCGAATCCATGCGGTAACTGGGTTGTCGTACGGTTACCGAAGGCAAAATGTCAATCGATACCGGCAGGCTGATGTCAAACGGTTGATCGGGCATCAGTTGTTTAACAGGGAATTTCGAGGATATTTTACCGAGGTAGGAAAAATAAATGGAATCGTTACCGGGCACTTTAATGGTGTAATGGCCCAGGGTATCGGTTGCTGTGCCTATGCCGGAGCTGCTCAGTACACTCACATGGGGTATACCGTAGCGGGCCTGCTTATCATACACGGTGCCTTTGATCACTACCTGAGCAATGGCTGTGTGGCATAATAAGACTAACAGCAGCAATAAAATTATTGTACGCTTCATTTTTGCCTGATTTAAGAGGCGTTGATAACTGGTCGGTAGTTTTCCTTTAGGTGTGGGGTAAAAATAAAACATTCCTGGAATAAAAATACGGAATGAGACGAACCGGCTATTTTTATAGACGAAGCTATTGCCGGGCTATACGGTTTGCGTTTTTCGCCGGATTGTAGCCCCAGGTCATCGGGCAATCCCAATTGCCTCGGTTCCCAACCTAATAATGTACGGCTCTTTGCCAAATGCGCAAATAGCGTCGACATTCGGCCAAATTACTTATTTTAGGCGCTTTATTTAAGTGCCTATTACTCCTGAAACATATATCGAACAAAGTGTAATACTACGA
>DASUVL010001113.1:0-4503 GCA_036379015.1 Niastella sp. | reverse complement strand
GGGATATTGGAAAGACAAATATCCGGTTTCAGAAAGCCGGTATGCACAAATAGCAAATTGTATTAATCAGCAATGGGAGCGGGTTGAAAAAGCCGACCTGTATCAACAGGCCCTGCTGATCATAACTACCAGGCAATGGTTTGATCAGAAAAACACCTTGTATGAAAAAGCGCTTCAACAGCTTGAACATATCCGCCAACTGGCTATTGAAGACCCGGTAAATGGGATCCGTTGGAAAGCCCTGGCCGATGCCGATGATATGACTGTTTCTACTGAAGAGATGTTAGCATTGCTAAGCGAAGCATTTGGTAAAATGTCCGATGCTGCTCAGGTCAATGAAGGTATTATTAAATGGATGCTTACTTCAAAATCCGACCATCAATGGAGAAGTACAAAAGGCGCCGCGGCCGCTATTGGGCTTTTGCAGAAAACAAAGAACACTGTAACAGACGTGCCCAATATACTACGTGCCGTAGTCGGTGATCAAACCCTGTCTGTCACGGATGATCTGTTGGGTGGACAGCCATTTTCATTTATAAAAACCAACAAGGCCCCTGATGCACTTCCCATAACGAAAGCAAATAATGCCATTGTACAGGGAAATGTGATCGTCTATCGTTTTGCACCTGCGTCACAACTCAATGCATTAAATACAGATATTACATTGACAAAACACTTATTCCGGTATGATCATGTTTCAAAAAGTTGGGAACGGGTAGGAGATAGCACCACGTTAGCAGTGTCAGATAAAGTGAAAGTGGTATTAAACATTGAAACAACGAACAATCTTCCTTATGTATATATTGATGATAAAACAGGCGGAGCTTTTCAGTCAATGGATCAGCACAGTGGGTATGAATATGCCAATGGGATCCATTATTACAGATCGGTAAGGGATGCAGGCATGCAGTTCTTTTCAGATTTTATCCCTGCGGGCAAAACGGAGATCAGCTATGAATTAAAGGTAACACAGGAAGGAACATTTACAAATGGTGCTGCTTCATTGCAGTGTATGTACAAGCCTGAAAGAACGGCTTATAGTAACAGTTTTTCAATAAAAACTCAGGAGTAACAGGTAGCGTGAAGCTCAAAATTTATAATTATACCCAACCCTGAACACCTGCGTTTCATAATAATCGGTACTGATATACCGGAAGCCATTACCGGTTACTTCTTTTTTGAGCTGTAAGGTATTCGCTACATCGGTGGCATTGATGAATAATTCGCCTTTGCCCCGCTGTATACCTTTCTTAATACCCATGTCAATGGAGAAGCGGGAAAATGTTTTCCCCTGCGGCACCAGGTCGGGCGCCTGGTAAATAGCGCTTAGTTGCGCTTCTACCTGTTTAGGCAGATGAAACAAACTGTTTAATTTAATATTACCGGAATATATGTCTTCCCGGCCTGCACTGAAAACATTTTCCACCGGGTATTTATTTACTACGCTGAAGGAATCTATTATGTTCCGGTAGCCATTCATATTCAGGTTAATAGTTGCCCAATGACTTATGTTTTGAGAAAGCATCAGTTCTATACCGGTACTATAACTCTTGCCGGCATTTTGAAAAATATTATAGATCAACGTACTGCCTGGTACCACACTGCCAATGCGGGTAATGGTTGCATCCATTCGTTTATGGTAAACCGATGAAAATAAATAGCCCATGGTCCAGTTGTTTTTATAACCCAGTTCAAAGCTATTGGTGTACTGAGGTTGTAGAGCAGGATTGCCCACTTTAATAATTTCAGCGTCGTCGTATTTGGGAAAAATGCGAATATCCACTTCATTGGGTCTGTCTACCCGCCGGTTATAAAAAATGCTCAACCGGTTCCTGTCATTTAATTTCCAGGCTGCCCGCAAACTGGGAAAGGGTTGCATATAATGGTAACCATCGCTTTTGTATACGGGATGGCCGGGATTTACATAATAGTCCAGGCTAACATGTTCCAGGCGCAAGCCAGCTTCTACTTCGAACCGGTTGTTCTCAAAAATATAGTTGCCATAGACCGCAGGAATTGTTTCTCCATATGTTGCTTCTCCGCCTGCTGTTGAATCGAGGGCCGACTGAACACCCGGTTTAAACTGCATATTGGTGGGGATATATCTTCGCCGGAATTTTAATCCGGTTTCAAATCGTCCATATCGAAGCGGTTGTACATAATCTATATTCAGGTCGGCTACATGTTCATCGGACAATAATTTAAAAGAATCAAGTCCGGTTATAGTTGGTAGTATATTGGTGAAGAAATATTTTTCATCCTCGCGGTGAAAGGTATAATTAAATCCGGCGTTTAGTAATCTACCGGGTTGTTTGAATTTGTGCTGCCAGCCTGCTGTAATCGTAACGGTCGTTTTTAATTCATCTTCCAGGAATTGCCAAAGACGTTGTCTTTTTGATAGGTCCTCATTAAAAAAAGGTTCATCGCCCCGGTCCAATATTTTTTCGCTACTGAACAGTCCGGATACGGTAAAAGTGTTGTCAGCATTTATAAACCAATCCATACCCATTTTTACTGTAACGATGTTGGTGGTCCTGTTTCTTTTTGTCTGTTGTTTCACCGTGTCGCCATTGTCGTAATACCGGTCTACAAATTCATTTTTATTCAATGTTTTTGTATACAGGTTATCGCCCTGGAAGAACAGGTTGACCTTATTTTTACGGTAATTAAAGGATAGGGATGGATTGATCTTGGGTGTACCCTGGTATTGCGGCCTGATGGTAGGGAAGTTTTCTTTTTTGATCCACAGGGCGCCTACGCCAAGAGTTAGTCCGGCTTTTCCGTTAAAACCTTCTTTCTTTTCTTTTTTAAGAATGATATTGATGATCCCTGCATTGCCGCCGGCATCATATTTCGATGACGGATTGTTGATGATCTCTATTTTGTCAATGGCCGATGCCGGTATATTTCCCAGTCCGCTTTGTCCGCCAAAACCAGTCAGCGCTGTTTGTTTCCCATCGATCAGTATCATTACTTTATCGCTGCCACGCAATAACACTTTGCCATCTTCGCCCATAGTGATACCCGGCAGGTTCTGCATAGCTTCCAATACAGAACCTCCTGTTTGACTGATATTCTCCGATAGATCAAATGTTTTTTTATCCAACCGGGATGAAATAGATTCCTGTTTCCCGGTAACGGTTACTTCATTCAGGTACTTCACATCAGGAGAAAGCTCTATTGTGCCCAGTTCCAGAAAATTACTCAGCTGGCCAACGGTTATGGCCTGTGTTTTTGCCTGATATCCGATATAAGAACAGGTGAGTATATAATGGCCACTGCTGATATCTGTTAGGGAGAACCTGCCATTGTCGCCGGAAATAGTGCCAGCGACAAGTTGGCCGTCCTTCACCGTTGTAAGCGTGATGTTTACAAACGACAGGGGGGCTTTGCCTGTTGCATCTTTTATGAGTCCGGACAGGGTTACTTTGGTTGATTGAGCCTTCGCAACATAAATTGTCAGCATTAATATAAAACAGACACACGATTTGCTTTTCATGCTACCCGGTTAATTCCTGCATAATTAGGCCTCAATTCGGAAGGAAATCTGAATGAAATGGCTGGCTAAAAAACAACACCTGTTTACAGGTGAAAGTTCAATGAAAAAATGTGCAGATTGTCGTTAAATGCATAGCGGATGTTCCAGTTG
Organism: Niastella sp.; assembly: GCA_036379015.1. Lineage (GTDB taxonomy): Bacteria > Bacteroidota > Bacteroidia > Chitinophagales > Chitinophagaceae > Niastella. The sequence goes on along the minus strand of DASUVL010001113.1, from coordinate 854 downwards.
TACCGGTTGCAGATCTGTTTTACCAATGACAGGCCGAGACCGGTTCCTGGCTGTTGTGAGGAAGCAGTGGCAAATCGTTTGAATAACTGCGCTGATTGCAGTGGTTGCATGCCCGGATTGGAAATGATCAGGCTGTTGGTAGAAAGATCGAGTAATATGTTGCTGCCGGCAGCACTGTGACGAATGGCATTTATAATTAAATTATTGAGTAATATCTCCACCAGTATCGGGTTGCCTTCTACTTCAATGCCCGGTTGTATTTGCGTTATTAATTCAATTTGTTTGCCGGCTGAAATGGTTATAAAGGAAGGGATCATGGTGGTTAACAACTCCGAGATATTGATCATTTCCTTTTCCATGAACTGACTGTTCTCTATTTTAGTGAGAAGTAACAGGTTTTTATTGACCCTGCTTACGCGGGCCAGGGCTTTTAACGCGTCTTCAATAATGTTGTATTGTTCGGTTGTTAAGGACTGGCTTTGGAGCAATAGTTCCAGTTTGGATTGTATTATTGCAAGCGGTGTTTGCAATTCATGCGAGGCATTGTCGGCAAATTCTTTTTGTTGGTTAAATGCCGCCATATTGCCGGTGATGAGTTTGTGAAGACTTTGGTTCAGTTCAGCAAACTCTGCAATATCTGATTGGTCGAAATCGATCGTACTGTTTTGATTCAGGTCGAAGTCTTTAATTTTTGCCAGGCTTTTATAAAAAGGTTGCCATAGCCGGCCAGATATGCGGCGGTTCAATAAAATGAAACCTCCTAATAGCAGTGCAAAAAATGCCATTGTCAACAGCGTAACGGCACCAATGATCAGAAACCGGTCTTCGCGTCCTGCTTCCGGCGTCAATACAAT
>DASUVL010001112.1:0-3042 GCA_036379015.1 Niastella sp. | reverse complement strand
ATTGAATCGGTGCAGGTATTTGATGATATGAGCGATCAGGCTAAGTTTACCCGTATTGATGATGGAAGCAGGTCAAAAACACTGAACATTAAATTAAAGAAAGATAAACGCAAAGGTTACTTCGGACGTTTTATTGCCGGTGTGGGTGATAATGACCGTTACCAGGCCAGCGCCATGTTCAACCGGTTTGATAATGATCGCCGCATTTCCGTACTGGCTGGTTCTAATAACCTGAACAAACAAAGCTTTTCGTTTTCGGATGTTGTAGGCAACATGGGGGGATATGGTTCACGTGGTGGTGGCGGTGGAGTCGGCGGCTTCAGCGGAGGTGGTCGCGGTGGAAGCGGTGGTGGCCGTGGCGGACAAGGCGGCGGTGGATCACCCGGCTTTAGCAATTTTGGCAGCAGCAATACGGGCATAACAAAAGCTACCAATGCAGGTATTAACTATACGGATAAATGGGGAAGTAAAGTAGATGTCACCGGCAGTTATTTCTTTTCAAACAGTGAAAACCGAAAAGTACAACAAAGTCTTACCCAGCAATTATTCGGAGATTCTTTGGTGTTACGAGATGAAGACATGAGCTCAACCACTAAAAACCTGAATCACCGGTTTAATCTGCGTTTTGAATATTACATCGACTCTATGAACTCATTGTTGTATACACCCAGCCTGGTTATACAAAATTCGGAATCTTATACCTACGACACTTTATTTACCCGCTCTGTTAAAACAGCGGATTATTTAGCGAATGAGGGCAAGAACATAAACTCTAACAAACGCGATGGTATTACCTTCAACAATAATTTATTGTACCGCCGCAAGTTTCATAAACTAGGCCGCACATTAACCATTGGTTATAACAACAGCATCAACAATAGTAATGGAGAAGGCATTGCGCAATCGCCCCTGAAGTTTTATGATTCCCTGGGTAATTTAACAAGTATAAGCGATCAGGATATTCAATCTTCTCAAAAAACAAAATCGATAAGTAACGTTATCAGTACCTCCTATACTGAACCCATCGGTAACAATAAGATCCTTGAAATAAATTATGCCTATACCAACCGGAATACCACCAGCGACCGCAATGCTTATAATTACAGTGCTACTTCGCTGAAGTATGATTCGTTGAATAAGGCCCAAACCAATTATTTTGAAAATGATTTCATTGCCCACCGGGCTGGCGCCAACTTCCGTGTGCAAAACAAAATGTATAACTGGCAGGTAGGTGCAGCGGTTGAGTTATCTGAACTGAATAATCACAGTATCCGGGCATTGTCGGGTGATAGCACGCTTAAACAGAAGTTCACCAACTTCTTCCCAACAGCCAATTTCAATTACGCATTCAGCCGTTCAAAGAACTTACGGTTGTTTTACCGGGGAAGAACCAATCAGCCATCGATATCGCAGTTGCAGGATGCACCGGATGTATCGAATATTTTATCAGTTACCAATGGTAACCCCGGGTTGAAGCAGGAGTTTGCACACAACGTAAATATCAATTACAATACGTTTGATGCGGTGACCTTTAAATTCTTATCGGTTAACATTAACCTGAATAGTACACAAAATAAGATCGTGAACAGTGTTGATAGTTTGCGGGCTGCCCAAAAAAGCAAATTGGGTATTGATAATTCAGTGGAAGGCTCACAATATATTATTCCTGTAAACCAGAATGGTTCATTCAGCACCTCTTCATTTGTGACCCTGGGCTTGCCATTGAAAGGAAGATTAAAAGGCAGCAGCCTGAATTTTAATAACAATATCACTTATAACCGGGACATAAGTGTCATCTATCAACAACAGAATGTGACCAACTCCTTTGTGGTTACGCAAACGGCAGGTATTAATCTGGATATTAAGCAGGTGTTGATCCTGGGCCTTAACGGCAGCGTGGCCTATAATAAAGTTTCCTATACATCACAATCAAGCCTGAACGATGATTATTATACCCAAACCTACTCGGCTGATGTGAGCTATACTTTTCTTAAAAACCTGGTATTGTCTACCGATTTTGATTATTATGTAAATACGGGACGTGCAAATGGCTATAACCAAAGTGTGCCTTTATGGAATTCGAGCCTTGCCTTGCAAATGTTTAAGAAGAAGAATGGCGAGCTGAAGTTCTCCGTGAATGACTTATTGAACCAAAACCAAAGCATTTCACGAACTGTAAGTGAAAACTATATACAGGATACCCGCTCTACGGTTTTACGCCGTTATTTTATGCTCACCTTTACCTATAATCTCAACCGGGCGGGCAATAATCAACAACGGCAGGGACCCAGATTACCACGCAATATTGAACGTCAAATGGAACGCCAGAATAGTGGTGGTAGCATGCCAACAAGAGGTGGCGGGATGTAATGCTGCGATGGGATATCCTTATGTGCTGATATAATTATCAAGTTACCTGTAACAATATGGAACACTTAAAAAAAGCCCCGCTCCTCGAAGCGGGGTTTAGCACATACATATTGTGGTTTCAGAGGTAAGTGCTATTCGTTATAATTAATAAATACTAATTATTAGTGGAATTTTCTTCTTACCGGTGAAGGGGTACTGATAGGTGAATTGCCAAGCATGATTACTGCTAACAAAGCTTTAACAAAACGAACGATGTTGGAAGATGGGCGGTAGATGGTTTTATGAATCTTCGCATTTTGTATATCATAATACATTGGATTCTTTTTCATTGGTATTGAATTAATAGTGAATGAATAAAATAAGCCTCCTTTTGTAACGAGCGAAATGGCTTTTTTATTGTGTTTATGTGAATTTAGTATTATCCTGCTAAATAGCAAACCGGATTTCACTATTTTTCCGGTCCAAACCCGTTTCTATGTGTAAAGTAACCCCTCTGATACTGGCTTTATTATTAAGCCTGTGTGCCGGTGCGCAAGGTGTTTTCAGTAATAAAACAAATGCCGCCCTTAAAATGGTGATAGAAGACTATCCCAATCATTTCAACAACATTAAAGGTGATCGAATTTCGGCCTATGAACCAGCCGTAAATTATAAATCGAAGGTTATTATCCC
>DASUVL010001111.1:0-6961 GCA_036379015.1 Niastella sp. | reverse complement strand
AGTTGCTTGCACCCGGTGAGCATGCAGTAGTACAAGACGATGCCAATAATGTATACATTGAAAAAGCAGATGTAGATGAAGAAACCGCCTGGAAAAATGGCAGAACTTATTTTAATGGCGCCAATATAAGGCAGATTATGCGGCAGGTGGCAAGATGGTATGATGTAGATGTACAATACAAAGGAAATGTAGTGAATATGGATTTTACCTGCACCGTCTCCCGTAAGGACAAACTATCCAAACTGCTCGGTCTGCTTGAATTAACGGGGGCTGTACATTTTACCATGGAAGGAAATACAATCATCGTTCAACCTTAAAAATCAGATAAAATCAGAAAACATGAGAAACAAACCAAAACAAGGCTTTTAAGATCCATAAAAGCCGGAAATGTTTAGCGCATTACGGGCCTTCGCCAAGGCGCACAGTATAGCTGGATCTACATTTGTCATTAACATTCGGTAAACGTAAAACCCAACACGTTAAAAGTATGCACATAACTGTTTATGAGAGCGTCCGATCTATGGTCCGACGGCTCCCAGTCAAAACCTTTTTGACTATGAAGTTTATTTTATTGTTGATGGTGGCCGCCACCCTGCAGGCAACTGCAGCGGGCTGGGCGCAAAACGTTTCCATCAACCTGAAAAACTCCCCGGTAGAAAAAGTTTTCCGTGAAATGAGGCGGCAAACCGGTTACCAGTTCGTGTACAACATGCAAATGTTGCAACACGCCCGAAAGGTAACCATCAACGTAAAGAACATTTCGCTGGAACAGGCGCTGAAAATATCCCTGGCCGGCCAGCCGTTCACTTTTACCATCGTTGACAGCTCCGTGGTGATAAAACCGGTAAGGGAACCGGTAGCTATCGCAGTTACTGCGGGGGTAAGCGAAAATATCGCTATAACCGGCGTTGTGAAAAGCGCCGCCGGAGTACCCCTGCAAGGTGTTTCTGTGATGATTAAGGGTACAACTACCGGTACCACCACCGACAAAGACGGACGGTTTGAACTGAAAAGTGTAAATGAAAAAGCCACTCTGGTATTTAGTATCATAGGGTATGCATCGAAAGAAGTGAAGCTGAGCGCCACTTCTACCCTGCTGAATATAGTATTGCAGGAAGGAGATAACAGGATGGATGAAGTGGTGGTAACCGGTTACCAGAACGTTGACAGAAAGTTGTTTACGGGTGCTACCGCAAAAGTGAATGCAAAAGATGCCGAGCGCAGCGGTATACCGGACGTTTCCAGGATGCTCGAAGGCCAGGTGGCCGGCGTAACCGTGCAGAACGTATCAGGCACCTTCGGTGCAGCTCCTAAAATTCGCGTCCGCGGCGCTACTTCTCTTTCCGGCGATAACAAACCTCTTTGGGTAGTGGATGGTATCATCCTCGAAGATGTGGTGAATATCTCGAACGAAGCGCTTTCAACCGGGGATGCCAACACGCTTATCGGCTCTTCTGTTGCCGGGCTTAACCCCGATGATATAGAATCGTTCACCATTTTGAAAGATGCAGCAGCCACCGCCATGTATGGCGCCCGCGCCATGAACGGCGTAATTGTAGTGAACACGAAAAAAGGAAGGAATACAAACGGAACACCCCAGATCAATTATTCAGGGACCTTCACCACATATCTGAAACCAAGCTACAACCAGTTCGACATTATGAACTCTGCCGACCAGCTGGGTGCGCTGATTGAACTGGAAGACAAAGGCTATTATAATCATAGCTCTGTATCACGTGGCAAAGACGGTGGCGTTTTTTATAAAATGTACAACCAGATGTACGAATATGATGCCGCTACTGATTCGTACAAGCTCAAAAATACGTTGGATGACAGAATGAACTTCCTGGAACGTTATGCAGAAGCCAATACCGATTGGTTCGATGTTCTTTTCAAAAACTCGCTGTTGCAGGAGCATTCCCTGAGCATGAATTCAGGATCTGCCAATTCGCAAACCTACTTCTCTACTTCGATGATGAAAGACAATGGTATGACCATTGGTGACAATGTAAGCCGTTATACCGTGAAGTTCCGCAACAACTTTAAACTGAGCGACCGGCTCAGAGGCGAAGCCATGGTGAATGGCTCTGTAAGGGACCAGCGTACGCCCGGAACCCTTACCCGAAATTCTGATCCCGTATATGGCGTGTATTCAAGGGACTTCGATATCAACCCCTTTTCCTATGCGCTGAACACCAGTCGCCTGATGACGGCTTACGATGAAAATGGTGCACCCGAGTATTTTGTAAGGAACTACGCCCCCTTCAACATCATCAATGAATTGAACAACAATTACCTTACTTTGAAAGGACTTGACCTTCAGGTGCAATTGGGCCTGAAATACAAGATCATTCCGCAACTGGAATATTCCATTGACGGTGCTTATCGTTACGCCAACACCACCCGGCAACATTATGTGAGGGAAGAATCAAACATGGCCCAATCTTTTCGAGCCAATTATGATGCCACCATCGCTGACGCTAACATCAATCTGTATACCGACCCGGACAATCCCAATTCGCTGCCAGTAGTGGTATTACCAGAAGGCGGTTTCTTCAACACTACCCTGGATAACCTGCGGAATTTTTACTTCAGGCAGAACCTGGAATACAACAATACGTTCGGGGATAACCACCTGTTCAACTTCTTTGGTTCTATGGAGATCCGCAGCGCCGAGCGTCAGAACTCCAATTATGAAGGCATCGGCTATCAATATGAGAACGGTGGTCTGGTAAACCCTAACTACCGTTATTTCAAAAAAATGATAGAAGGTGGTGATCCTTATTTCGGCATGTCGTATGAAAAAGACCGGTTCGCTGCGTTCATGGGCCGTGCAGCTTATTCGTTCAAGGACAAATACAGCGTGAACGCAACCGCCCGGTACGATGGCTCCAATAAAATGGGTAAATCAAAAGTGGCCCGGTGGCTGCCCACCTGGAACGTATCGGGCGCCTGGCATATTGACCATGAAAATTTCTACAATGACAGGATCGCCAAAGTAATTTCCGGCGCTACCGTACGCGGGACCTACGGCATGACCGCCAGCATCGGCAATGCCCGTAACTCTTCCGCCGTATTCTATAACCAGGTAACCTATCGCCCGTACGATACCGAAAAAGAATCGGGCATTTTCCTGAGTGCTTTGGAAAACAGAAACCTCACCTGGGAAAAAATGTACGAGCTCAACCTGGGTACCGACCTGGCCCTGTTCAATAAGATCGACCTTACGATGGACTGGTACAAACGCAGATCATTTGATCTCATCGGCATCCTGAACACATCGGGTATCGGTGGCCAGTACGAAAAAAGGGCCAACTATGCCGATATGACCGCCAGGGGATTTGAATTTACGATCGCCGGTAACCCGGTAAACATACCCCGTGGTTTCCGTTGGAGAACTCAATTCAACTTCAGCGTTAATAAGAATAAGATCACCAAGCTGGAGATCAATCCCAATAACTGGACAAATGCACGGGCTGAGGGTGGCATGCGAGTAGGTTACGCGCAACGCGCCCTTTACTCATTACCGTTCGCAGGCCTCGATCCCGAATATGGCTATCCGTTGTATGATGCAGTTGATGGAAAGAGTACTACCCCGTACATTCGTTTGCAGGATGAAGACGACAACTACCTGGTGTATCACGGCCCTACAGACCCCACATTGGCCGGTGGTTTTTACAACAACTTCTCCTGGAAAGGGTTCTCATTGTCGGCACTGGTGACCTTCGCAGCCGGCAACTACATCAGGCTGCAACCCGCATTTGCTGCTGCTTACTCAGATATGTACACCATGTCGAAAAGAATGAACGACAGATTTCTGGTAAAGGGCGACGAGCAACGCACCAAAATACCTTCGCTCTTTGGTGTATACCATGTTGACAACTATATAGTAAATAATGGCTCTAATGTAAATGGCGTTTATCCGTACAACGCCTATAACTATTCAACGGAGAATGTGGCAAAAGGTGATTTCATTCGCCTGAAGAGAGTATCGCTGGATTATGAGATCCCGGTCAAATTGTTGTCACATCTTAAAATGAAAAACGCACACGTTTCCCTGGTTGGTAACAACCTCGCGTTGTTGTACTCCGACAAGAACCTGTACGGCGCCGACCCGGAGTTCTTTAACAATGGTGGTGTGGCTATGCCTATACCCAGACAATTTACGCTGGCCGTGAAAATGGGATTCTAGGATTTACATTAAAACAAATGAAGCAATGAAAAGAAATATAATTACAGGCAGCATATTATCTCTTGGCATACTGCTGTCTACTTCCTGCAACAAATACCTGGAGGAAAACCCTGACAACAGGGCTGAAATAAATACGATAGATGAGATAGCCGGGCTGCTGGTATCGGCCTATCCCGAAAGAAACCATCTTTTTACCGAAACAGCCTCCGACAACTCGGAAGACAGAACGACCGTAGGTTCTCCAGAAGCCCAACCCTATACCGATCTGTATTTCTGGAGAGACCCAACAGGGACGGACAACAGTACGCCGGCTGAATACTGGCTCGCCTGTTATACAGCCATCGCTTCGGCCAACCATGCCCTTGAAGCCATTGAGAAGAACAACTTCAGCGACAAGGTGCTTACCTATAAAGGCGAAGCACTGATTGCGCGCGCTTATAGCCACCATATGCTTGTAACCCTGTTTGCACCCGCATATGAGATAGGCGGGGCCAATGCAGGCATGGGAATTCCTTACGTTGACAAACCTGAAACAGTGGTGTTCCAGGATTATGACCGTGGCACCGTGAAGGGCGTGTATGAACGAATAGAACAGGATCTTACTGAAGGACTGAAACTGCTGAAAGCAGGCTCCTGGGAAGTTCCGAGATACCATTTTAATCCACAGGCAGCGCACGCGTTCGCGGCCCGGTTCTACCTGTTTAAAGGAGAATGGGATAAAGTGATAGAACATGCCAATGCCATTTTGCCTGAGAACAATTATTACGAAAATCTCCGCCAATACGCAGGCAACCTGAGTACCCTTTCCTTTACCGAACACCGGCTGGAATACACGAAAGCCGAAAGGCCTTTCAACCTGCTGCTGGCAAACACCTATTCTGTTTATCATCGTAGCAGCGGTGCAGGCGCCACCCGCTATGGCTTTGGTGAACAGATGAGGAGCCATTACAACGGTACCACGGTATTTGGCCTTCCTTTCAAAACAGTGCTGGGCGTTTGGACTGCCCCCAACTACATACCCGTTAAGTACAACGAATATTTCCATTATACCAATGCAGCCCAGGCAATTGGTTTACCATATATTATGATGCCCCTGTTCACGGTTGATGAAGCCCTGATGAACCGGGCCGAAGCCTATATACAAAAGGGAGATCAGGTAAATGCCATCACCGACCTGAACGTATTCGCCCGATCACGTATCGTAAATTTCAATCAAGCCACGAATGGGCTAACCGTTGATAAGGCAAAGACCTTTTCCGGTAAAACAGATGCCAAACAGGCCATGCTGGAAACCCTGCTCGATTGTAAGAAGAGAGCATTTTATCTGGAAGGTATCCGCTGGATGGATATTCTGCGGCACAAAATAACTGTAAAGCATAATCACCGAGACGCATTCGGTACAGAAACATTTACAGAACTGCCGCACGGCGATCCAAGAAGAGTGTTTCAGTTACCCAGAGAAGTTGAATTGTCACGTTTACCCTTAAATCCCAGATAATTATGAAAATAATAGTAAACAATATATTCAAGGTCATTTTTTGCGGGCTGTTGCTTGTAAGCACCTGGTCGTGCAAAAAATCAGATACCCTCGATGTAGATATGTCGAGATATGTAGTAGACCGTCCTACAGAAAATGATTTGGACAAATGGATCACAACCAATTTGACCAACCCCTACAACATTCAACTGATGTACCGGTTTGACAGGAACCTGATGGACGTGGCCAAAGATGTATCTCCGGTTAAACTGGAGAAAGTGATACCCACGGCAGAGGCCATCATCAACATCTTTCTGAAAACATATGAGAAAGTAGGCGGCGCTGCATTCATCAAAACGTATACGCCGAAACAATTCGTGCTATACGGTTCTCCCTCTTATAATACGAATGGATCCATAACGCTGGGGACAGCCGATGGTGGCCGCCGGGTAGTATTATATGAATTGAATGACCTCGATTTCACCAATCCGTTGCAGGTAAGCCGGAAGATGCGTACCATTCACCACGAGTTCACCCATATCCTGAACCAGACGATCGCCATTCAACCCGACTTTCAGTTGGTAACAAAAGCCGATTATTTTGTAGACTGGACCAACACCACAAGCAATTCCGCCGATTCAGCTAAAAAATTGGGATTCGTTTCAAGATATGCGAGAAGTTCTTATCAGGAAGACTTTGCCGAAATGACATCTCACCTGCTGGTAGAAGGTCAGTTGTGGTTCGATGCCTATGCAAGATCTGCTGGCACAGTTGCCGAGGGCAAGCTAAAAAAGAAAGAAGCCCTGGTGGTGGATTACTTCAGACAGTACTTCAACATCAACTTCCGCCAACTGCAATATGAAGTGGGTAAAGTACTTCGCGACACCTATAAAGATAAAACCAGGGAGTTTACTTATGCCCTACAAAACGGCCTCCTGGTGAATCCGCTGGTGGTGAATTTCACTGATGGCTCGCATTATAATGAATTTGGCCAGTCAGACAAATTCAAACAGGTTTGGGAAAGCGTAAAAACGGCACTTTCCCCCAGCTATGCGCCTGTGTCTTTCAACATAGTATTCATGTCTCCAACTGTGATGCAGATGCAGCACACGTTCCGCAATGCAACCACCAGTTATGTTGCCTGGTACGATTTCAACATCGCTGTTAACGCAAGCGGCGACATTACTTTCACGCGCTTCGATAATGGGTCCACCGCTACCCCATACGCCAACGGTCGGGTAGTACTGGCAGGCTATACGCCGCTGAACAATTATCTGAACACTAAAGTGTTC
>DASUVL010001110.1:0-6659 GCA_036379015.1 Niastella sp. | reverse complement strand
AGCTCTCCAAAACCGAAAAATGGTTTGATATTTCCATCGTGGCTGCCAGATTGGATTCGAACCAAAAAACGTTGATAATAAACAGGTTTTATATAATTGTTTGAATAGGGATTAGGCTATTTCAGCAAAAAAACCGCTCTGAAAGCGGGTTTTAATACTATAAGTGAACCGGATTGGATTGTTTTCAAACCAATTGAGGAAAGATTTGAGACACTTTATACAAGATTAAATCAATGATTGAATATTGTCTACTTTTATACAGTTTATGTGCCATTTGTGTGTTTTTTATCACGTAATTGGCATTTAATATGTGAAAATGAAAATAAAGAGAGCTAATATACAAAGACGATTATCCGCATGGAAACAGGCTCCCGATCAAAAGCCACACATTTTGCAAGGTGCAAGACAGGTAGGTAAGAATGTAGCTTGCTGTCGCTTTTAACCCCCATATTAGTCGCAAACACACAGCTAGTAGCATGGTATTGTTGCCGATATTTGTATCGTAACAATAACAGTCGATAACTTATAAAAAACGATGCCATGCAAAAGATCATTCCTCATCTATGGTTCGATAAAGAAGCCAAAGAAGCCGCTCAGTTTTACACCTCCGTGTTTCCTGATTCAAAGATCACGCACACCACTTTGCTGCGCAATACACCGTCTGGCGATTGCGACCTGGTTAGCTTTGAATTGTGGAACCATAAATTTATGGCTCTCAGCGCCGGACCATATTTTAGACTCAACCCTTCCATCTCATTCATTGTAAATTTTGATCCACTGTTTTTTGGTTCATCCCCCGACCGTGATAAAGCGGCCAGGCAAAAAATAGATGCGGTATGGGACCAACTGACCGATGGTGGTATAGTGCTCATGGAAATTGGTGAATACCCTTTCAGCAAACGGTATGGCTGGGTAACGGATAAATACGGCGTATCGTGGCAACTGATGCTTACCGATCCTGCAGGTGAACCACGGCCGCCCATAATACCTTCCCTGTTGTTTGTGAAAAGCAAGTGCGGTAAAGCGGAAGAGGCGATCAATTTTTATTTGTCAGTTTTTAAAAACGCGAAAACGGGTTCTATACATCATTATCCAAAAGGAATGGAACCAGACAAGGAAGGCAATGTTATGTTTGCCGATTTCTTGTTAGAGAATAACTGGTTTGCAGCGATGGACAGCGCCCGCGAACATAATTTTGATTTCAATGAGGCAGTATCCTTTATGGTAAGCTGTGCCGACCAATCTGAAATAGACTATTACTGGCAAAAACTGTCTGCCGTACCCGAAGCAGAGGTATGCGGATGGATGAAAGATAAGTATGGTGTGTCGTGGCAGATCACATCAAGCTTCATAGAAGAAATAATGGCCACAGGTTCGCAAGAACAAATAGACCGTATAACGCAGGCACTTTTGCCTATGAAGAAGCTGGATATCGCCACGCTACAGAAAGCGTATGAAGGAAAATGAGGAAAGCGGGAAACGCATGTGGGTCGTTTTAGAGCATCCGCTATTCCGACCGAAGGCTCTCAACAGGATTTGTCAAAGCCGTTTTAACAGCCTGGTAGCCTACTGTACATAGTGCAATAAAAGCAGATAATAAACCGGCCAATACAAATATCCACCAACTTATCGGAAGCCGGTAGGCAAAATTGTGCAGCCAACCATTCATGAAATACCAGGCAGCAGGAACAGCGATTACCATAGATGCGGCTATCATCTTTAAAAGATCTTTCGATAGCAGATATACGATCTCCGAAACCGTCGCCCCTAATACTTTCCGTATCCCGATCTCTTTTGTTCGCTGAACAGCAAAGAAAGATATAAGTCCCAACAGGCCCAGACAACTGATAATGATGGCGATTGCTGCAGTTGTATTGATCAGTTTGCTCAGGAGGTCTTCTTTATGATAGTAAGCGTCAATCTCTTCATTCAGATAATGATAGTCAAAAACATTAGTCGGATACACCGCCTGCCAGGCTTTTTGAATAGCATCACGTATTTGTCCATGCTGTGCTCCATGGAGCTTTATAGCGGCATACCGGTATCGGCTACGCTCGCAGGTGATCAGCACCGGTTCTATACTGGTATGTAAAGGATGAACGTTAAAATCTTTTACAACGCCTGCGATCGTTCCCGAATGGTCGTTCAATTGACCCGCCACCAGTTGGTGACCTATTACCTGTTGTGGATCGCTCAACCCGAGCTTATGAAGAAACGTCTCGTTAATCAGGAATTCCCGCGCGGTATCACTTTGCTGCAGATTTCGCCCCGCGAGTAATTGCAATTGGAATGTGTTTACATAGTTCGCATCTCCGAGAATCGTGCGCCCCTCGAAATCTTCCCAGGGACGGCTGTCGTATTTCACGGACCCTCCCATGTAAACCTGGGACAATGGGGCCTGCAAGCAGAAACTGACAGATTGTACCGACGGCTCGCCCTTCAACCGATCTCCCAGCAAAGACAATTTACTATTATCCGGGTCAGGGATCGGGATCATCAGGACTTCGTCTTTATGGAAGCCAGGGTCGGCGCTTTTTATATATTTTATCTGAAGTGTAATAACAATGGTACAAATGATCAGTACCTGAACCACTACCTGTTGCGTGATGATCAGTCCTTTCCTGAAAAATACCGACCGAACGCCAGATGCCTGCTGTTTCAGGGCATTGATAGGTTTCCACCGGCTTAGTATCAACGCAGGATAGAACCCAGCCATAAGGGTTACAAGACCTATCAACAAAAAGAGGAACAATAGTAATCTCCAGTCATGCAGCAAATTGAAGGGCAGTTGCGTTTGCATCCAGCGATGGAATACCGGAAGGGTTAATGCAATCCAAAATAGTGACAGTGCAGCCGCGACCAGCACCATGCAGGCTGTTTCCGTTATAAACTGCCAGAATATGGATGTATCTGTACTACCCAGCACTTTTCGTGTACCCACCTCCCGTGCCCGCTTTGTGCTTTGCGCTGTTGCCAGGTTAATAAAATTAAAGCAGGCGATCAGTATCAAAAATGATCCTACTATGGCGAGTGTAACGAGCAAAGATAGTTGCATAGTTCCCCCATACCGGGCATCGAAATGCATATCCTTTACCGCCTGCAGGCGGAATTGATAGCTCGAAGCTATATCCTTTTCAAAATGCTGATCCCTGAGACGCTCCATCGCCACTTCTGTTTTGCGTCCGGATGTACCGTCGGGCAGCCATACAAAAGATTGGGTGGTGGAGTTAATTGTACTCCAATGCATAAGCATGTCATTGTCGAGATCGGGATAAAAAGCGCGAAACGAAGCGCGCGATATGAACATATCCAGCTTAAGATCGGTATTTCCCGGGTAGTCGTCTAATATGCCGGTAATGGTAACCGGATACTTATCATCCAGGTTGATGGTTTTCCCAACAGGATCTTCGTTTCCAAAATATTTACCGGCCAGGCGTTGCGTAATGACAGCCGTATTCGGCGCTATCAGTGAAGTAGCCGCATTTCCTGCTATCCAGGTATAATCGAATAAGTTGAACCAATGTTGATCGGCAAAGGCTATGGTTCCCTCTTCTGTAAAGAATTTATGTTCACCCACCCGGGACACGCCTACGGTAAAACGGGGAACTTTTAACAGCACAGCCTGATCTTTTACCTGGGGAACTTCATTTTGCAATGCTTCTGTCAAATCCAGAGGAGTGCCCTGGTCATATACCACCGATTTATCTGGTAAATGCAGTTCGGTAACAACCCGGTATAACTGTGCGGCCTTTGGGTGGTACCGGTCAAAACTCAGGTGATAACGGATGAACTGGAACAGGAGCATTCCACCCGCAATACCGAGTGACAATCCAAGTATGTTTAAACCGGTATAGAAGCGTTGCTTCTGTAAATTTCTCCAGGCAGTTTTAATGTAGCTGTTGAGCATGTCCGTTTTTTATTCCGTTGTATTAAAACCCCACCAATACGGTGCCGAACTGATACCTGTTATTAACCAGTCTTTTATACTGCCCAATTTTACATGAAGGTGTTCTTTTACAATACAGGAATGTCCGGTTTTGATACAATTGGTTTGAAATGGGTGGCCCACTCACATATGAACAGCACTAATTTGCCCGGGATCGAACCGGTAATATCGCCGGTAAAAAATGATAACCGACAACAGGAAAAATAGGACAGACAATGCGTATAGTTGCCGAACTATCATGGCAATAATAACTGCAAAAAATATTTGCGCAATAGTTTTAAGATAATCCTTCAATCCGGAATAATTGTACAACTGAAGGCTGTTAAGCAGCAATAATATTCCGTATCCGAAAAATATAAAGAAGCCAGCCTCTGAATAATCCAAAGAAGCAGGTGTTCGCAATATGATCGTTACAATTTCCGGAATAAAAAGACAAAAATATAACCATCCATACTGGGCGAACCGCCGGTTAAGTGACAGGGGTAACCCACGATAAAATGCCATGCTGGCGTTTTCCATTTCCTTTAACCTGCGAATGAGTACTCCATGACCTAGCATGCCTACGCTAAAGAAGAAAACCTCCATGCGTACATCCTGTTCCTGAGCAGGGTTTCGATTGTTCAACATCAGGTACAGTGTTGCGCAATTATATATTTTGATAACGAGAAACAGCACTTTACAGTTTTCGAGAATATAACGGATCAGGAAGTTTACGTAATGCCTGCGTTGTAGTAAGGATGGCATTTTCCATGTGATACCTAAAGGAACTGCCCCGGGATTGCGCAGAAGGTAAAGATACCACCAGGCGCTTAGGGCGCAAAGAGATAAATTGAATAGCAGCACCCCGTTCGATTGGGCATACCAGTGCTCATGATAACCAACTCCCAGTATGATAACCAGATACAAAAGAACCGGTAAAAACAGGAGCAGTTGTACCATTAACAGTAGCCAATAAACCTTTCGGGCATTTGCGAGAGACAACATATAAAGGAAAGAAAATGCCGGATTTCGCAGTGGTTTTTCCCGAACCGTTAATTCCATTGATCCAGTAGATGCCTTTTTCGAGGTTGAACTCCTTGATGTTCAAGATTAATTTCCTGCCGTAAAGCTTGTCTACCTGCTTTAAATGGATCATCTGGCAATTTTTAGCTTCCTATTACTTATTAGTATAATTTTCTTCAGAATGTTTCAGGTTAAAAAATATAAATGTGCCTTTGTGACTAAACAATGAGCCTGATATTACCCTGGCACTTGCAATTGTTTGTTTTGCGCATTACTTTTATGGCTACTATGAACGCTTATCTGCATGCTGAAATTTCGGTTAAAAAAAGAGGTGGCAAAATAGAAGACTATTTACCGATCCACGATTTTATGGACTCTACCAAGGAGCTCTGCAGTGACAACCGGCACAGAATATTGCATACCATGTGGGGTATTAAAAGAGTGATCGTTCCCATATTCGGGCACTCATTTCAAAACTCATCCGGCAAGATCGTAAACGTTAAAGACCTGTGCGAACAGGACCATATTTTACCTGATTACCGCAACAGGTTCATTCCTACATTAAGTGACTTTACCGCGGCCATCAGTGCGCAGGATGATGATCTGCAAAAAATAAGCGCCTTTTACAACGATTATAAAGATGATAAAGAAATCAGCGAATTGCTTATATCTCCGCTGAATAATACAGGCCATATTAAATCACTTTTAATAACCCACAACAGCTGGTTCATCAATGAGATCATTCCCAGGATCTTCAAAAGAAATATTCAGCTTCAACCTTTTTCCATCACTCCAGCTGACCTGTTCAACCGCATGAATTTTGAATTATGGATGGACAATGGCTTTGAATATCCTGCCAGCGCTCAAAAAACAAAAAGTATATTTTCAAACTAAAATAAAAATGGAAAAAAAATTCAGCCTTCATAAAGTTTGGTTCTTTTATACAGATGAATGGATCGTTGAAAACGGCCTGGCCCAGAGCATTGGTACTTTTTCTACAATGGAAGAAGCTGAACGTGAAAAAAAGAGATTAGACCGGATGTCGTTACGACAAATGTCCAGTTATGACCTGCTGCGTGACCTGACATCATTTTATGAAAAAAACTACCAGGAGGTGCAGGATAAATTAATCAACTATGCTAAAAACCAGGGTTGGGAGGAATCAATAAAAAAACTTCCTTATGGTAGTGACAGCTCAAAATTTTATTATGAATTTCCGTTACCCAATGGAACAACGGATGAGCAGATCGATATGATACTCGACATTACCGGCGCCAGTTTTCATAAAATAATTACCTATAAAGATGTAAAGGAGTACGCGTACGTGAAAATGAATTATGAGTTCTGGGGTAAAAAAGTTTTTGATAAACTAAAAGCCGATGGGATGCTGGATTCAAGAAGTCCGTATATAGGATCAGAATCCAATAAAGGCTTTTACCTGATCCATACACCGCCTAAAGGCAGAAAATCGGCCAAATTCCCCTCCACGGAAATGGCTGTAAATATGGCCTTAAAGATATTTCTTGAGTGTATTGCTGCATTTCCCGAAAATAATTTTCTTGGTAAAACATACGTTGAAGAATGGTCGGCGGAGCACATTTTGTTAATGGCATTTTTACAGCATTGTACCAGCATCCGGTTAAATGCTACTGAAATAACAAAAGAGAATACAAAGGAGATCAAGTCAAAACTGAAAAAACTGAAATCATCA
>DASUVL010001109.1:0-4127 GCA_036379015.1 Niastella sp. | reverse complement strand
CAGTATAGTGAACGGCAGTTTCCCTATAAACAGCACGCTTGTAAAACAACCCTGGTTTGGCTGGGCATTGATCATGGGCGCTTGTTTTATTTCCATGTTCAACCTGGCTGCTTTTACCATACAAAAGATCGGGATGGCCGCTGCAACTGTTGCATATAAGCTATCCATGGTTATTCCGTTCGTGTTTTCGATATACCTGTATAACGAAGAGGCAACGGCATTAAAGATCGCCGGTGTGGCTTTGGCTTTACTGGCGGTGTGGTTTACAACGCGGCCCAACAACAGCGGCAAAAAAGGCAAAAAGGTATCGTGGATATTATGGGCCATGCCCTTACTGTTGTTCGTGGGCAGTGGCCTGCTTGATACCATGATCAAATATGTTGAACAGGCTTTTATAAACCCTGGTAACCAGGATGCTTATCTGATCACGGCCTTTTTTGTGGCCGCTACGGTGGGTATGATCATTTTATTTTTCCTGTTCATTACCGGCCGGCAGCGATTTTCCGGTAAAGCGGTGTTGGCAGGCATCGGTATTGGCGTGCCGAATTATTTTTCCATCTGGTGTTTACTGGGTGCATTAAAAGGATACGCCGGCAACAGTTCAGCCATTATTCCCATCAACAATATGGGGATTGTATTATTTACGGCCATGGTAGCCTGGTTGGGTTTTAAAGAAAAACTCTCGGCTATCAACTGGCTGGGTATTGTATTATCACTGGGCGCCATTGCTTTGATCGCCTATGGATAATTACCCCAAGCCATTAATCAATAACAACCAATTATGTCCCTCGACCCCGAATTTTATTATACGATCGAACGAACCACAACCGCAGAATTTAAAGACCGTGGCAGTAAATTTATTGCCTTTACATTTCCGATCGATTCGATTGACGATTTTAAAAAGAACCTGGAATTGATCAAAAAGGAACATCCCAAAGCCACGCATCATTGTTTTGCGTATCGTATTGGACTTGATAGTAATACATACCGGGTTAGTGATGATGGCGAACCATCGGGCACTGCCGGTAAACCGATACTTGGGCAAATTGATAGTAAAAAGCTTACAAACGTCCTGGTAGTGGTAGTGCGCTATTTTGGCGGCACCCTGCTGGGCGTACCCGGACTGATCAATGCCTACAAATCGGCCGCTTCGCTGGCCCTGCAGGTAACCCCGGTAGTGCAAAAGGCCATCGAGGTGGGGTATACGCTCCAGTTCGATTATACCCAAATGAACGAGGTCATGATGCATGTAAAGCAATTGAACTGCCAGGTGCTGGAAAAGGACATGAATTTATTCTGCCGCCTTGTGATCGGCATCCCTAAAGGAAGGCTCGATGAGGCATTGTATAAATTTAAAGACATCAGGAATGTGGAAATATTGAAGAATAGTTTGTAGTATCGTTCTGTAACTTGAGGTCTGATAGCGTATGAAACGGTTTATTCTAATAATAATCCTGCCTTGCATATTGCTCATAGCCTGTAAATCGGGAGACAGGCCATGGGGCAAGAATAAACGTACAGATACATTATCGGTACATTCAGTTCCTTATGAAGTGTTGTTAGATAAGTCAATGGATAGTGCGGAACAAATAGAGTTTTTCAGGGATTATTGTATCCGCAAGCTGGATGCGCATAAAAGCGAGAACCGGTTTTACACATTGGCTGTTTTTGATGGCGATACCACCCGCATACAATTCTACAAAGGAAACATCTGCTCTAATCAAAAGCAACATGCCGTGGTTGGTTTTGAGAATAAGAATCTTTTCTTCTTTTTTTTGAAAGCTGATAACTGGAAACTGCGCCAGGTGATGAACGGGTTTGGTATTATTAAAGACAGCGCCGTTCAATTTTGTGATATAAATTTTGATGGATTTCAGGATGTGTCAATAACCTGGAATTACTCCGCCGGGATCTGTCATTGTTCCAGTCCCGGTTGCAGGGATATCTATTTATATAACAGCGAATCAGACAAGCTGGTGCATGTACCGGAGATCAGGTCGTTTTTTGATTTTGGTATTTCAGCAGAAGAAAAGTCGGTTTACCTGGGTGAACATTGCAAGGGCTTTTATGGAAAGTTCGCCTGGCAGGATGGAAAGCTGCAGATCCAGGAAGAATACACATCGAATCAATATAATGAAACGGATACCGCCAAATGGCAGCTCGAACATTTTATTTACTACGAGGGAGAGCGGTTTCCCGCCTATACAATACCAAATCTGCCTTTACCCGAAAAATGGCAAAAGGAGTTTGGCTGGCAGTGAAGTGGAAGACGGAAGTCGGAGGTCGGAAGTATGAAAGCCGCGATGTAGCATTCACCATTGACCATTGACCATTCACGGTTACCTGAACCTGTCACTCACCACCAATTCTTTACTACCCGCTTCATATTTATAAAATCCTTCGCCGCTTTTTACGCCCAGGTAACCCGCGGTAACCATATTGGTGAGCAGGGGACAGGGCGCATATTTCGGATTGCCGAAACCTTCGAACAATACGTTTAATATGGCATGACAGGTATCCAGTCCGATAAAATCAGCCAACTGCAAAGGACCCATCGGGTGGGCCATACCCAGCTTCATGATGGTATCAATTTCATTAACCCCGGCAATGCCTTCATACAGGCTGTACACCGCTTCATTGATCATGGGCATCAATATGCGGTTGGCAATAAAACCAGGATAATCATTTACCACGCAGGGCACTTTACCCAGTTGTTTGCTTAAAGCCACAATGGTATCGGTAACGGTTTGGGAGGTAGCATACCCGTTAATGATCTCAACCAGTTTCATCACCGGCACGGGGTTCATGAAATGCATACCTATCACCTGGCTGGCGCGTTTGGTAACAGCGGCAATACGGGTGATGGAAATAGAAGAAGTATTGGTAGCGAGCAGTGCATGGGCAGGGGCCAGACTGTCGATTTGTTTAAAGATAGAAAGCTTCAGGTCTATATTTTCAGTAGCAGCTTCAATCACCAGTTCTGCGTCTTTAATACCCTGGGCCAGATCGGTAAAAGTAGTAAGCTGTGCAAGGGCGTTATTTTTCTGATCTTCAGTTGCAGCGCCTTTGGTTATCTGGCGGTCGAAGTTCTTTTGAATGGTTTGAATGGCTTTTTGCAACTGGCCGGCATTGACATCAATAAGATTTACCTTAAAACCATTTTGTGCAAAAACATGCGCAATGCCATTGCCCATAGTACCTGCGCCAATAACAGAGATGTTCATAATGTGATAATATGATAATTTGATAATGTGATAATGGAAATCCCGATCCCAGGCAGCGATATGTTGTGATAATTGAACAATTATCAACGTGCTAAAGATAATGTACTTAGGTGAAAACTAACAAGTGTTTGCCCGTTTAAGTGGCGAATAGTGGTTGGGTCAGAAATGCGAATGCAAATGTGGTGAATCGTCAATCGGCAATAATAGAATTAGCTGCGCTTTCGCAAAGCAAGGTCAGATAGTCAGGTGGGCAATGGTGAAACGAGGATCCTGAAAATATAAACCTCTATCAACCTTATCACCTTTATCAACTTCGTTAACTGGTTAACTCGTCAACCTGTTAACCTGTCAACTAATCAACTTAATTCTGATTTTTGAAATCTCCCCGTTTCCAGGCTTTAATAAATTCAGCCCAGGCTGCAGGATTGAAGATGTTTTGTGGCGGCGCCTGTCCATTATAATAATACCGTTGTGCATTATTTCGCAACATCATGTTGCTATTTTCGGTACCGTCACGGGGTAAAGTGCGGGCAAGTACCCTGCGTTTCGATTCATCGGTATTTTTACGGGCGGTTTCTATATCGTCGTCGGGGAAGTCGGTACTCACAAAATCGCGTTCAAACTGTTCCTTGGTGGGGCGGGGTTTAATAATGGTCGCGGGCAGGTAAACCGTATCGGTAACCAGCAATTGTATCAGGCTGTATTGGTTTCCTTCCAGTTCGCGGGGGATCTCGGCCAGCTTGGGTTTGTAACCGATAGAAGTAAATTGAACCAGGTCGCCTTTCATCACCACAATGCTGAAAACACCGTGATCATTCGTGATGGTACCGCGGTTCTGACCTTTTATCATTACCGTAACAGAAGGAATGGCTTTCAGGCTGTCGGCTGTCATGACAATACCGT
>DASUVL010001108.1:0-2963 GCA_036379015.1 Niastella sp. | reverse complement strand
GCTTGTACAAAAACAGCTGGTATTAGGCCTCAATCAACCTGTTCATATTTTGGCCCTGGCTGCCATCGTTGTTATTTGCGGACTGGTAGCGGGTAGTTATCCTGCTTTTTATCTCACTTCATTCAATCCTGTATTTGTTATAAAAGGCCTACAAATAAAAACCGGCAGTGCCAATTTGATAAGGAAAGGATTGGTGGTTATGCAATTCGGCATCTCCATCGTCCTGATCATTAGTACCATCGTGATCTACCGGCAAATTCAACATGTAAAAGGCAGGAACCTGGGTATGGACAAAAATAACCTGCTTCAAACCGCCGTGTTAGGTAATGTTGCACGTAATTATTCAACCATTCAACAAGCCCTGCTCAATACCGGCGCTATTGAAAATGTGGCCTTAAGCGATTATACCACTTTGTATGATGGCAATAATACCGGTGAGATGACCTGGGAGGGAAAAGCTTCAAAAGAGCAGGTGCTGATCTCACAACGGTATGTAAACACTGGATTTTTTAATACTATGGGTATTCATCTCTTATCAGGAAGAAACCTTGCTGAAAGCGATTCCGGTGTTGTTAATAAAACTATTTATATGGTTATTACACAGTCACTCGAAAAATTAATGGGTACAGGGAGTGCCCTGGGCAAAAGGCTCTGGGGAGAAGGTGACACCAGTGGTATTGCTGCCGAAGTAGTGGGCGTGGTGAATGACTATGTTTACGGCAATATGTATGGCCGGCCAGATCCGGTTATGTTTTTTTATGCCAAACCGGAGAATACAACAGAAATGTATGTACGCTTTAAGCGAAATGCCAACCTTGAGAAAGTATTGGCGCAGGTGCAGACCATAATGACAAAAAACAATCCTGCCTATCCGTTTACTTACCAGTTTGTAGACGATCAGTTTAACCTGTTATTTTTAAATGAAGCCCTGATGAGTAAACTATCAAGGTTATTTGCTTCACTGGCCATCATTATATCCTGTTTGGGATTGTTTGGCCTCGCGGCCTATATGGCAGAACGCCGAACAAAAGAGATAGGGGTAAGAAAAGTACTGGGCGCCACCGTAACCAATATTGCTACCTTGTTATCAAAGGACTTCATCAGGTTGGTGGTAATAGCGTGTGTCATTGCTTTCCCTGTAGCCTGGTATATTATGGAACAATGGTTGCAAAAATATCAATACAGGATCGAGGTAGGTTGGTGGATGTTTTTAGCAGCTGGCATCACCGCCGTACTCATCGCACTTTTAACTATCAGTTTTACCTCAGTAAAAGCGGGCCTGGCCAATCCTGTAAAAAATCTTCGGACGGAATAAATGATTTTATAGTCACAACACAAACTAATGAAGGTATAAGTTTACCGAATTAGCATAAGGGGGCCTTTCATTATTCTTTTGCCATTATCAATATTGATCAGGTATACATAAGTGCCGATAGGTTGATCGGCGCCATTAAATTTTCCATTCCAGCCTGTATGGCTATTGCGTATATGAAAAACGAGTTGCCCATAGCGGTTGAAAACACGTATTTCAAAATTGGGCACAGCTTTTAATGCAGGAATATTCCAGGAATCATTGATATTATCTTTATTGGGCGTAAACGCATTGGGCACAAAAATATCTTTGTATACAAAAACATGCATGGTGTCGGTTGCAGTACCACAGCCCAACCCCGAAACAACAGTAAGCGCATAGTCTGTACTAAGTGGAGGCGTTACCTCCGGGTTGAGCAATTGAGCATTGTTCATATTCAATACAGGTGACCAGGAATAATGAATATCCTGGCCTGTCGCAACGCCTTCCAGTTTCGCCGCATCGCCTTCAATGATCGATTTATCAGGCCCTGCATTGGCGTAAGGCTTTTGGGCTACATTTACTGTAACCATTGCTGTGTCCCTGCAGGAAAACTCATTATATACGACAGCTATATAATTCACGGTGTCTGTCGGCCTGGCAATGGGATTCTCAATACCAGCCGAGGATAAACCGGTAGCTGGCAACCATTGATAGTGTTTGCCTCCACTGGCTGTCAATTGCACCGTATCGCCCTGGCATATGTTGGAAATGGCAGGCCCTGCAGTGGCCAGCGGTGACGGATGAATAGTAGCCATCACCGAATCCTTATTTATGCAACCGGCTGCACTGGTAACCGTTACATAATATTTCCCCGATTGTACAGGTTGCACGTCATTAATTGACACAGTTGCTTCCGCTGAAGAAAAGCTTCCCGGTCCTGTCCATTGATATTGTGCGCCACCTGTAGCTGTGAGTACCATGTTGCCGCCTGCGCACAAGAGTGAATTGATGGATGTTGTAATGACCGGATTCGCGTTAATAGTAACGGATATAGGGTTAGAAGCCGTTCTGCACGCGGTTGAGCTTATATTATCGGTTTCGACTGCGCTCAGCCGGTATAGATAGGTGCCCGCCATCATATTGGAGGGAAAATCCTTGAAAAGGGTAGTGGTGGTTGCGCCGGGAATATCTACCCAGCCGCTGCCATTGATATTTTGCTGCCATTGGAGCGAAGGATTCGTATAACCTGCCATTACGGTACCTGTAAAAGTATAGGCATGCGCTTCTCCTTCGCAAAAAGACTGATTGTTGGATGGAAGGCCAACAATAGAGGCGGTTATATCCGGGCCACAGGGCCGTAAAGTAATATCATCCAAAGCAATATCATTACCACAACCTCCCGGCGCATTATTTACCATACGCAATACAACTTCTGATATTCCAACCGGGGTAGTAAAATAAAATCCAACCTGTTGCCAGGAAGGGCTGGGCGTTGGGGGAATATTGCCGGTGTTATAGGTCGACAAAACCGTGCCATCTGTTTTTTCGATAGTGAATGTAAGGTTGGGTTGTATGCCATTACCCGAACAGGCAGTCGGTTTATGCACATTGGCTACCCATGCAGCAAACTCAAATGTTGTATTACTGCAAAGTCCCCGAACAGTTTCTA
>DASUVL010001107.1:0-11337 GCA_036379015.1 Niastella sp. | reverse complement strand
TAAATCCATCCTGTGCCAAAGCTGCATAGCGTATGGTGAAATCGAAAACGCCCAGACCGTTGGACCAGTTTCCATGTATGGTAGAATCGGTGGGGAAGAAGCCTGCCCCAAAAGCTGCATCGCTCAGCGTGACTGTTCTTCCGTTATATGGATCGCCATTATATGGAGCATCTGGCGTATAAGAATCTATGATATGCAGGTAGTCGCCTCCAAAGAAAGGTAAGAAAGCAGTGCCGCCTACCCGAAGGAAACCTTTTTTGCCCGGGATAATGGGTGACAATGCAACGGCATTATGTATGTAGTTGAATTTATCAAACTGTTGGCCAGCTGCATTGAAGTCGAAAAATAATCTTCCCATATTGCCCTCAGCGAGTATTTCGCCCCAGGTCAGCCAGAAGGGTTGTGCAAAATGTCTTGTTTCTGCAAGGCCTGCAGCGGTTAAAATGATCTGTCCTGTTTTTACGCTTATCAACCCTGCATTATCGAAACCGGGTTTGGGAACAAGCTTCAATCCCCAGTAGGCCAGTGAATCGCCCGCGTCTAAAGCTAGCTTACCACCTGCATTATTGGCTGTGGAGGTAAATACCATTTCTTTAAAAGATAAGGTATCACCAACAGGAGCAGGCAGTTTGAGATGAGAACGGAAATCGCAGGTGATAACAGCACTTTCCACGCATTGGAGCACAATCCTACTGTAAGGATTGTTACTACGGATCTGCGTAAGCGTTTCAAAAGGTTTTACACCTACATAAAGTGGTTTGGACGGATCGCCTAATTTCAGCGGTGGCGAATCGAGGATATCACCTTTGATATTGCAATGCACGCCTTCTGTCGCTACATTCAGCCAGGTGGTGTCTTTTTTGTTCAGGCGGAACCATACCGGGCTGGTGTTTGGGGGATTATATGGGTCGTTAGGTTTCCAGGTGCCAGGAATATTTGGTGTGTTGACCACCAGGTAACCAAAATCGGTAAAGGTGGCGCCCTGCATTTTATAGGCTTCCACTATAGTAGCGTTGATGATTGCCGGTGGATTGGCAAATTTTTTACCGCTGGCATTTGTTGGATTAAATGCTGCGACATTCTGCGCTGAGAAGAACAACCAAACCTGCCGGGCCATCTGCTGTACGCCAAAAGATTTCTGATCGCCTCCGCCTGCTGCGATCAAATCGCCCCAATAAATAGTTCCATCTGTTGGTGTTATTGAGTGACCTACCAGGTCCATGGATGGTTTAATGGTTAAGATGGCATCTGTGAGTACTATTTCATTATCAGTAACCTGCCGCACGGCCGTTTTGGGTAAAATGATCTTACCCTGATCGATCATGCCACCGCTCACCTGGCTTGATGCCACTTGTACTTCGGCCTTACCAAACCCGATGAGATACCCGAAAGGTTGGGCAGCCCCGTAGTCGTAAGGCGCTACACTATAGAACGATGCCATCAACCCACTGCTTTCTATAATACCATTGGTGAATGTATAGTTGGCCTGCATGTAACCTATATTCGAAACGACCGTGCCGGCGGGCGACCCTTTTGATTCGCCTTCCATCAGCACCACGCCTTTCCAATTGACAGGCTTGCCCGCTGGAGCATAGGTTTGTGATGAACTGAAATCAACAACATACCCGCGTCCTTCTATACCCAGTGTAGTATTACCAATGCCGAATACACCATAAGTGGAATCTTTGTATTCTTTATAAAATTCGCAGTATGGTGATATGTAGAAGCTGCCAAGATCCAGTTTTCCCCTGGCACAGCCCTCGTTTTGTGTAATGGAAACCGGCAGCCGCAATTGAGCGGTTACCTGGGCATTGTTCTTAGGTGTGTATTCGACTTCGCTTACATCCAGTGTAAAGCCAGGAGAAATTTCCAGCGAAAAAGGAGCAGTGGGGAACACAGGTTTAGTAGGATATTTGGCCAAACCATCTAATACCCTGGCCCGGAGGTCCCTGATCACACTCGCAACAACATTGCTGAACCGGACGCGTATACCCTGAGGTGCTTTTACTTCTTTCTCATTTTCATTGGCCTGGTCGTCGGCAACCATATCACCGCCCGATCTGGATGTGGTATTTTTCAAATGCTTCGTAAATAACGGGTAACTCTTGGAATAAGTAATGGGGCATTTGAAAAATACAAGCCCGATCCCGTTCAGGTTCTTAAAGATCTTTTCGCGATCTACCCATTCACCGCCTTTGTCGTACTCCTCTACCAGGATCATGTATTCGCCGATATCAAGCGTATCGGGGAATTTGACTTGTCTCTGAGACATGAGAACAGACGAAGGAAGAAGCAACAGTAGCAGGCATACCAACTTCGCTGCCTTCGAACAAAGCAATATTGTTTTGGGTTTTTGCATAACAAAATCCAATTAAAGATGATCAATCCATAAAGTGACAATAAACAATTATACGCGCAAGGATACTGCGTATGCATCATTTCATAAGAGACGGACTATCGCATCAGAATCAATAGTTCAGAATCGTAACCGTAGAGGATTGGGTAGGAACCAGAGGAAGGTGGTCGCTTCCTTTTAGAGATTTATCTTGTAAAGTAAAAGTAGGTAGTCTCAGCACATTTAACAATAGCACGAAAGTGGTATTTTATTTCCAACTATTACTGCCCGCCTTTACAGTAATAATCGGCTACTTGAATCCGTAATAATACCGAAAATAACAGGAAGGAAAAATTATATGAAAGACCAGACTTGTAAAGAGCCCTCATTTGTAGGTGAAACTTTTTTGCAACTCCGTTAGTAGATCTTTTTATGCGACAACCGTTAGTTCCGGTGCCAACCGCTGACTACATAAAGAAGATGCGTAAACGAGATGAATTGCTTTCGCAAGGGTGGGGACAAATTGTACCCACCCTTGCGGTGGATACTCCAGGGCCTTACTATGCAGGACTTTTTTTATTGTCCTTTTCTTCTATATGTTTTCCAACTATTACTACTTCCCTTTCTAATAATAATCGACTACTTGCATCCGTAACGTGGATTGTAAAGTAATATCATCATGTATCTGGTTTGGCAAATGTCTGCCGGAGAATGACCGATTTTAAACATATTAATGCCCTATATCGATTGAATAACCCCAATCCAGTATCCTTATGTTAACCCCTGTTACTTTAGTCAGAAGCGTATACGCATTACGTCGGTGCGCTTCTTTTTTTTCTTTTTGTATTAGTTGCACTAATGGCAGAGAAAAGATAGATGTAATATGAAAGACCAGATTTGTAAAGAGCCCTCATCTAGAGATAATGACGGCTTTAAATTTCAGCTCCTTGAAAGTGACAGTCAGGTTTTTATCAAAACATATAATAAGCAAAAACTTATTGATGGTTTTAAAGTTCTTGCTATTGAGCGGCTTAAAATAGCGATTAGCAATAGAGAATTTGGAAAAGTGACATTTGTAGATTTGAAGTAATTTTATGGCTGTGCATTTTGACAAATATTATTGACTTTTTTCAACTTCGGGACAATTCAGTTTACAATTGTAAAAACTAATACTAAAGAATAATTTTTTTTGATAATTTTGCTATAGAATTAAAGAGGATTTAGCAATAAATCCCGCCTGAAATCAATCGGATTTATCCGGATTTCAGTGACCAAATACGTTAGGAAATGCCCCGCTACGGCGAGGCGTTTTCATTTCTGGCCATCCCAAAGAAAAGAGGGCCGAAGCCCTCTACAATAATCTCCTTTATTATTCTTTTACTAATTGCCTGAAGCAGGTCTTAAATTTTTCTGATCAGTCTAACGTATGTCTTTGTTCCATCGAATACATACAGATAGTAAATACCATTCTGCTGATTTGTGAGGTCAAACTCTACTTCGAACCTGAAATGATTTCTCTGGATGATTTTTGATTGTATTGGATTTCCATTGCTATTATAAATGATCAGCGTGTACTGTTTATTGTGGCTCTTGTTATCCAGTTTCACTTTCAACCTGCCGTGAGTCGGGTTCGGATAGACCTTGAGTGTGATACAATCTTTCTTTTCATTATCTGCAAAAACGAGTACCGTTTGTTCCACCGGATCGCCGGGAAGATAATTTTCATTACCTGGCTGACTGGCGCGTATTACCACATTACCCTCACCTGTAAATGAGAGTACATTATCACGAATTTGCCCCGGGCCGGAAATGATGGTATAGCTTATTGGCAAACCAGACGAAGCGGTGGCGGACAATTGTACGGAGTCTGTCCTGTTTTTGGGTACCATTGCAGGAAAGGAAATAGTTTGAGCCGCTTTATTGATGATAAATAGCTGTTCGCTGATTGCAGCTTCATAATTTTCATTTCCTGACTGTACTGCCCTAACCGTAACAGTACCCGCTCCATTGATCGTTACGGTGGTTCCATTAATTGTAACAGGTCCTGACACCAATTCAAAGGTAAGGGGCAGACCCGCATCTGAAGAAGCTGCCAGTTCAAACGGACCATCGCCATAGGTTTTTGTTTCAACGGCATCGAATGTAATATGCTGCATGGTTTTACTGACCGTGAAAGTCTGTTCTATAGCAGCAGGAAAATAATTTTCATTCCCTTCCTGGAAGGCGCGTACAGTGATTGTTCCTGCGCCAGTTACTGTCAGGGAAGAATCATCAATACTTGCCGGTCCGGAAACAATTGCAAACGCAACGGGTAGTGCCGAGCTGGCAGTTGCAGTAAGCATAAAAGGTCCAGCGCCATAAGTGGTATCGCTGATGTCATCGAACGAAATGGTTTGCATTTTTCTTTCAAAGAGTTCCCATTCCGCGAACTGTGTACCGGTTGAAGCCAGGCCTGTGCTATTGTTTGTAATATTCAACCGATAATATAGATATGGTGTTGTATTGGAGAACGTATATGTTTTCGTCAGTAGCCTTGACGCAAAACTTTCAGTTGTACGGGTATCCAGCGTTGTCCAATCGATACCATTATCGGACGCCTGCAAATTCCAGTCACGTGGATCGCGGCCCGGAACATCATTGGCAGAGGTGATCGTATATTTTACAACAATGGCAGGAACAGACGATTGGTATTGAACCCACAAAACATTCCTTCCGCTACGGTAATATTTTGTCGATTTATTATTATCGATCAGGCTGGGCACGTCTTCAGACGGCTTGGATGTATTTGGATACTGTGCGGTAATGATGCCTCCATTATCGGTTACATCGAACGATGTAACAGGTGCTGCATTAACAGTGACACGCACCGGTATGGAAAGGCTTGTTTTATTGAGTGCATTGGTTGCTTTTGCCTGCACTATATATTTACCTGCAGCTACATTTGTCCAATTAAAAATATAAGGTGCAGTAAGATCCTCGCCCAACCTGGTGGTCCCATTGAAAAACTCAACTTTTGTAATGGTTGTACTGTCATCTGATGCATTGGCGCTGATCGTGATCGCAGCGGGAGCTGTAAATGTGGAGTCATTGGCCGGCGATGTGATTTTGATATGCGCACCGGCGGGATTTACGTTCACAAGAACAGCAGCAGGAATACTTTCTTTTCCTTTGTCGTCAGTTGCCTTAGCCGTGATAGCGTGCGTGCCTTCTATGGCGACCCAATTGAATGAATAAGGTGCAGTTGTATCTTCTCCGATTGGTATGCCATCTACCAGGAACGCTATTTTTGAAATCGTACCACTGAACGAAATAGCATCAACTGTGAGCGTCACATTGGCGCCCGCATCAAAGATCGCTTTATCGGCAGGAGTCGTGAAACTGGCTACCGGCACATCGCCTACGGCATTAGCACCAACATCTGCAGGATTGAGCAAGCGGGCGGTGACAGCCGCTAATGAAACTTCGTCGGCGCCAATGTCAAACGGTGACGTACGTGGCTGTCCATCCATATCAACAGTTACTGCAGGAAAAGTATCCGTGATAGCATCTATGGCAGGGCTTCCAGATTGAAGATGATAGGTGCCCGTGATATCTTTTGCCAGCATGGGATCAGCGATCGTATAGCCGGAAGCAGGCATAGCGCCTGGTCCGCTTACATTGAAAAGGATATTGCCGGTCCATACAGGGTTGGTATAAGGACCTGGGATCGAAGCCGCAGCGCCACCACCCTGAACAATGTTATTGGCCACCGTAATAAACGTAGCTCCCAAACCGCCTGTGCGTCCACCCTGTTTGAAATTGCTGCTGCAATTGACAAGCGTATTGAATGCGATGAGCACGCGATCAGGACGGTCATGGCTTGTTAACGGAGCGCCATCTGCCACCTCACCATCACCGTTCCCAATATCCAGTGCCGTGAGGCAATTTTCAAAATAATTGCTGAAGATCACATGATCATCACCGAAAATGCGCAGGCCTGGTGTATTGCTGAAATAATTACCATATACCTGGCAACGGTTGCCGTGCCTGAGGGTAAATTGTGCGGGACAATTACGGATGGTATTGTAGCGGATAGTCACTGCCGAAGCTTTGATAGAGATCATCTCATTCTCGCCATCACATTCTTCAAATACGTTATGTTCGAGAACACTGTTGCTTGACGAAAGACTTAATCCGCTCAAACCAAATTGAAGCGTTTCAGCACCATTGCCACCACCAGGAAATTGTTTGTAGAAATAATTATGATGGATCCAGAGTCGTTGTGCGATCTGGCTGCCAGAGCCACGCACCGTAATGAAGCGTCCAAGATTACGCTTATTCTGAAAGGTGTTATAATCCACTTCATGGTCATTGCCGTTGAGCTGCAGATATTCACCTTCACCTGGTGTTTCAAAAATATTTCTTGTCCAGCGGCAAAAGCTGGTACCACTGGCCATCTTTGCATGGCTTGCCGCATGTGTAAACTTAAAGCCTTTGATGATTATGTAGGTGGCGGGGCTCACGATACTAAAACCGCCGGTACCAGTGATCTCGGCGCCTCCAATTGTTTGTGCCGCGATCGTGATTGGCTGCGAGGAGGTTCCTTTTTTATTGATGGTAATATCAGCCGTTGTCGTGTACACGCCATTGGCAAGAACGATCACATCGCCGGGGGCTGCGTTGTTAATGGCAGTTTGTAGTTCAGTAATTGATGTAACAGGGATCGTGGTTGCAAAAGCATATTTAGAACCCAACAAAAGTATCATAATCGATAAGATCCGAAAAGCAAGATTATTTACAGGGGAATACGATCCCTTTGTAAAGGGTAAATTTTTTTCCATTGGCAAGTTTTGATGAATAATGAGAAAGCAGTGACAAGCATATTTCGTAACACAACTAACTTATAATTTGCAAACGCTGTTTGCCGCTGTTTTACCTTTTATTCAATCATTTTGGCTTATTGGAAAAATAAACCATCCCGTCCCGACTCAGTCGGGGCGGGATGGTTCGTTTTTTAAGATAACATCGTATCTGCAAAATGTTGCATTGCCTTTTGCATGAATTGAGTAAACGCAGTATTTATTACGCCATTTACTTTTGTATAACGTCCGTCTGAAAGATACAGTTCACCAAGCCCTGTGTAGTAAGCCTTCATGCCCTGTTCTTCTGTTCTTCCGCTGAATTTCATGATCATTTTAAAATGTTTTGCTATCAATGATTGCACTTCCTTGCTGGCAGGATCTTTTTCGCTGCAATCCAATAACTGCTTCATAACAGAATCCAGTTCCTGTTTCATGGCATTTACTTCCTCTTTACTGAGTTTAAGCAGGATGTCTTCCCCTTTCAATACGCGCTCTTCACCCCAGCGATTCATAGCCTCTTCTCTATATGCTGCAATTTTATCAGGAGATAATCCGTCGTATAGATCTTCTACCTTTAACATAGTCTTGTTTTTTAAGTGATGCAATGTTTTGTTGATCGTATCGATCAATGTGGTGATCCGTTCGCTCTTTACACGCAGCGCTGTTTTATGACTTTCCAGCGCCTGTATAAGGTCAAATGCGGGATCATCCAGAATATCTCCGATCTCCTTTAGCGGAAAATCAAGTTCCCGGTAAAACAGTATTTGCTGCAGCCGTAACAATTCCTTTTCCCCGTACAGCCGGTACCTGGCTTCGGTACGAACGGAAGGTGTCAGCAGCCCCATTTGGTCATAGAAATGTAAGGTGCGCACGCTTACACCTGCTAATTTTGCCAGTTTTTTTACGGAGTAATTTTCCATGATCGATACTTTCTGATGCAAACATAGGGTATGACGTAGGGTAAGAGTCAAGTAGTTTATTGAAATTTTTTAAAAATAAATGTATAGTAACTTGCGCTTCTGTTTTTTATATAATAAACCGTTAGTCCGGTCCATATTAACTGCGAGGGGACTGATAAAATTTATTTAAAATTCTTACTACCTGTTTGCAATTGTTTTATGTGTGGTTAATTTAGGATCATGAGAAAATTCTACCTTATCCCCGCATGCAGAGGTGCTTTTGTCGCACTCATATTGATTTTTGCAATCATGAGTTGCCGAAAAAAAGCGGAAACTCCACCAGATAATCCCTTGCAGGTAGAAGAAATCACCAATACAAACGATCCTGCACAACCTGTAATTACCATTCCTGCAAATAACACATTATTACCTAGCAGATCATTATTGAATTTTGTATTTGACTGGGAGCATGCCGTAACCATGCCGGTTAAACCCGGGAACCCGGTTGTTCCCATGCCCTGGAGCGACCAGGCAGTAAGGAATTACGATCCCGGTTTGCGATATGATTTCAAAAGGAACGATGGATGGGAATTGGTATATAATAACTTTTCTGACAGTGCATATCCTGACAACCGTATTTTTATATTATATAATAAATTCAGAGGGGTGCTGCGTTATTACTGCTACAATGCTACACCGTCTAACGCCACCGTGAATAGTTATCAGTCGCTGATCAATGAAATATCACTATTTACCCCCGCAAACCTCAATTCGCACATTTTTAATTATGCCGGTCAGTATATCATCGATCTGAATTCAAATACCCCAGAAGCCTCCCTTATTGAGCCATGGCCAATCAGCGAAGGCGGATGGTATATTTCTCAATTTGAAATGGCCTATGATCGCAATATGGCCGGTTTTGCCGCCTGGCCACAATCCGGGATTTCGTGGAGCCTTCTCTTTGCAAGGACAGAAGAGCTAATGGTAAACAATATTAATGCAACCAAAAAGCAAGTATTCCTGCAAAAGGAAGGTGTACAGTTTACTGATTACAGAGGTATTTCAATAAACGGCAATATGCAACTACAGGTAAAATCCGTTTCTGGATTTGATAACCTGGAAAATGTTTTTACCAATCCGGTAATCAATAAAATCAAGCAAGCAGTTTCTGATACTGTCGCTGGAAATTTACTGAATGCTACGCTGGTGCCTTCGCTGGGAATTGCCGATTGTAAACTCGATGTTCCCGCATTACTTCGTTTCGACAAAAAACTCGTAGCGTTTATTGGTGGATTGGGACTTGCTATGCCGGGAGTCGACAATAGCAAGGTGATAGGATTGGGACCTGTGTTCAATGAATCGATGGGCGTTTTTTACCTTGCTTCAAAACCGGTAATTCATTATTCGAGATCAACCGGCGCGGTACCAGAGCAATATACATTAGATGTCTCCTCCGTAGATTATGTAATAAATCCGTTCATTCAAAACTATGCCGTTGTGCGTAACTTTCGGCAGGAGATAGTGGCTGTCGATGCAGAAGAAACAAAAAACCTGACCGAAGCAAAGATATTTCGCGGAAGAGTATTAAAAGCTTCAGCGCCTCTGACGATATTGGGTGTCAGGGTTTCATTTGAAGTGGCGCCTAAAAACGGCAGTGCACCTGTGAAGATCGTTAAAACATTTAAAGCGAACGTGGTGAATAAGTAGGTCAGGCGATGGCTATTCTATCCCTTTTACTTTCATATCTAACACATAAATGGTTTCCGACGCAGTTATAAAAAGCTTGTTTCTGTGTTTGCCACCGAAGGCAACATTGGCAGTCCATTTTTCAGGTATAGGAATATGGGCAATTTGTTGGCCCTGGCTGTTGTAAACTGTAACGCCCTTACCGGTGAGATATACATTGCCTTTATTATCGATCGTCATCCCGTCTGAACCCATATTGACAAAGAGTTGGGCATTGCTTAAAGATCCATCTTTGTTAATAGTATACCGGTACGTTTTGTTTCCTTTGATATCGGCAACGTATAAATATTTCCCATCAGCTGTACCAGTAATACCATTAGGACGTTGCAAGCTGTCTACAACAGGCGTCGGTGTCTGGCTACCACGGGTAAGTACATACACTTTTTCTTTCTCCATCTCGGGTTTGGTCCTTGTCCACCAGCTACGCTGGTAGTAGGGGTCAGTGAAATAAATATCTCCGCGTGGAGATATCCACAGGTCATTAGGACCATTCAGCTTTTTACCATCCAGATCATTTACCAGCACGGTTATTTTTTTATGCTTGCTAATTGACCAAATTTGGTTTTGTTCGTCGGCACAGGAAAGCAGGTTGCCTTTCTTGTCAAAATCCAGACCGTTTGATCTCCCTGCGCTATCAAGGAAGATCGAAAGGCTTCCATCAATCCCATATTTCCATATTTTATTATTGGGCTGATCGGTAAAATAGATATTCCCTTGTCTATCTGTTGCGGGGCCTTCGGTAAAAGAAAAATTCCGGGAGATTAAAATCGGGGTAGCGCCGTCGGCTATTATACCGGTATCGGAACCATTGTTTTGTGCTTTCGAAAAAAAGCAGCAGCAACACAGCAGAACAAGCAATAGGGATTCTCGTATTTTCATTAGCATACAACCTTTTTTATGGCATCTTAGTTTTTTGTAATATACTGAATAATTGGTGCAACTGTTTGCAAAAGATACACCCTCAGTTTTTTGATTTTTTCCCGCTATATCGTATATTCATAAAAGTATGAAAACCTTAACCATTTTGATAAGCCTGATTGTGACAGCCATATGCACAAATGGTCAAAATCTTTATATCAAAACATTTGGGCAACCAAAGGACAATGCGATCATATTCCTTCATGGCGGGCCAGGCTACAATTGTGCAGGTTTTGAAGCAACAACTGCCCAACAGCTTTCGGCTAAAGGTTTTTTTGTAATCGTGTATGACAGGCGTGGTGAAGGGCGAAGCAAAGACCCAAATGCCAGATATACTTTTAAAGAAACCTTTGATGACTTACATCACATTTACGAGCAGTATGGAATAAAAAAGTCTACATTAATAGGACATAGTTACGGCGGAGTGGTAGCCACACTTTTTGCCGGTTCATATCCGGAGAAAATTCAATCAATTATTTTTGTTGGTGCACCGGTATCGCTGCAGGAAACATTCAAAACCATTATTGCAAGATCAAAAGTTATTTATGCGTCTAAAAAAGACAGTATAAATCTGCATTATATTACCATGTTGGAATCC
>DASUVL010001106.1:0-5606 GCA_036379015.1 Niastella sp. | reverse complement strand
ACTTCAATGGCTTGTTCCTTTGTAAGTGCTGGCTTTAATTGTCCGCTTACCGCATCAGCCAGCCAGGTTGCCGCTTGCATGGAATGTTGATGATCATCCCCGTGTTTTCTGTTACTTACTCCACGTACCTGGTAATGTGGTTTACCGAGTATTTCGATAAGTTGAATAGAAACGAATGAATCAACGGAATGAGCTTTTTTTATACTGTCTATTACAGCTGATGGTGATACCAGTGATAACTGAACCGGCAGAAAAGGCGGTTTTCGCTTTTCAAAATCTCCATGTACTTCATCCATGTTACTCCAACTGAAATACAGTCCACCGATAGTCCATAATAAAAACTGTATGCCTAAAAGTACACCCAGATACCGGTGTGTTTTACGAATGTAATAGTGTTTACTCTTTGCCATAGGCAGCATTAAAATATTTGAATCAATTTTTTACTTTTAAAAGTTTGGCATTTATAGCCACCACAATAGTGCTTGCACTCATTAAAACAGCCCCCATTGCAGGACTAAGCGTGAAGGTTGGGTATAATATCCCTGCCGCCAGCGGGATAGCTATCACATTATATCCAACAGCCCAGATCAGGTTCTGCACCATTTTGCGGTAAGTTGCCCTGCCAAAAGTAATTATCTGTACTACATCTTTGGGATCACTGTTTACCAATATAATATCGGCTGTTTCTGCCGCTACGTCGGTGCCAGAGCCAACTGCAATGCCTACATCTGCTTGCGCCAGCGCCGGCGCGTCGTTTACGCCGTCGCCGGTCATCGCCACTATTTCACCCTTATCCTGAATTTCTTTTACTTTGTTTTGCTTTTCATGTGGCAGAACGTTGGCCATATAACCATCCATATTCAATTTCTGCGCAACCGCAGCCGCTACTCTTTCGTTGTCACCTGTGAGCAAAAATGATTTGATGTTCATCTGCTTTAATAGGGAGATAGCTTCTGCGGCCGTTTCACGGATGCTATCTGCCAGGGTAATAATACCCACTGGCGTATCGTCGATCAAAACAAAATTGACGGTATCGGTTGACTGATCAACCTGTGCGGGAATAGCAGGCATATCTTTTCCGTGCTGTTTAAAATAGTTAGGGCCTGCTGCTACTACTTTTTTACCATTAACAGTACCAGTTACACCCATTCCCTGCATATATTCAAAGCTGGAAGACCTCCATAGTTCCAGATCCTTTTCCTTCAACTTACGCATAATGCCATGCGCTATATGATGTTCAGAGTTCTGCTGTATGGCAGCTGCATATTGAAGGACCTCATCCTCAGTGAACTGGTTACTTATTGGTATAATCTGTTGCACTTCATGGGTCCCTTTTGTAAGAGTTCCGGTTTTATCAAAAATAATGGTAGTGATATTGCGGGCATTTTCAAAAGCAGTTCGATTGCGGATCAATAAGCCATGTATTGCAGAGAGCGTGGTAGATATGGCTACAACCAATGGAATAGCAACACCTAATGCATGCGGACAGGACGTAACCATTACGGTAACCATTCGTTCCAGTGCAAACGGAAAGTCTTTGCCGGCGGTTAACCAGAAAATCAGTGTAATAATTCCAACTGTAATGGAAATAATAGTTAGCCACATAGCTACTTTACCTGCCAGGTTTTGGGTTCTTGATTTTGCGCCTTGTGCAGATTGCACCATATTGATAACCTTGTTCAGATAGCTATCGCTGCCGGTTCCGGTAACCTGGATCTTTAAAACGCCATTGCCATTTACAGCACCACCGATCACTTTTGCATTTTTCTCCTTCATTACCGGAGCGCTCTCCCCGGTAAGCATGCTTTCATTAACATAAGAGCTTCCTTCCAGTATTATTCCATCTGCCGGAATTTTTTCGCCTGGTTTTACAATAATTGTATCATTATTCTGCAACTGCTGTAAAGGAACATCTCTTACTTCGCCATTGCGATCCACATGCACAACAGATGGTAGTAATGCAACGAGTGATTCCAATGCCCGTGATGCGGCCATTTGTGAACGCATTTCGAGCCAGTGGCCCAGCAGCATGATATCGATCAGCGTTGCCAGTTCCCAAAAGAAGTCCATACCCGGCAATCCAAAAACTACAGCAACGCTGTACACATAAGCCGTAGTAATGGCTACTGCCACTAGCGTCATCATACCGGGGTTCCGGTGTTTCATTTCTCTTACTAAACCACCAAAGAAGGGCCAGCCGCCATAGAAAAAGATAAAACTACTTAAAGCAAGCAGTAGATATTTGTCACCGGCAAAGGTTAGCTGAAATCCTAGCCATTGTTGTATCATATGCGATAACAACAGTATAGGAACTGTGATCGCAAGACACAACCAGAATCGCTTTAAGAAATCTTCCGTATGATGCCCTGCATGCTCATTGTGGCCCCCATGATCGTCTTGAGGTTTATGATGAACACGTTCATGCATGGACACAGCAGGTTGGTCATGTCCTGCGTGCGACTGCTTTTTTTTAGAATCAGGCTCCTTTGAATCATCTTGATGATGATTGTGGTGATGGTTATGCTGAGTTTCCATATGCTCATTTATTTAAATTAGTTTAATATACCAGTGTAATTCCGGCACCAAATCCCATATCACTGTCAAAATGTGTAGAAAGATTAAAGTATTTGGTTACAATATACCTGAACCCAAACATGTACTCTTTATCTGTATTGGCCATAAAATTGAATCGCAAGCGTTTTGATATGGGCATATCTTCTCTTTTTAACACAAAGCGGAATTTTCCTTCACTGTCAATAGATCCGTCAGCTATGACAAGCATGGGCAGGGTGTATTCAACGCCTACGTGAATAACCTGTCTGAAATTTTTGGTGTTGGTCTGTCCTAATAAATTCTTCTTTGGGGTAAGTAATTGCCCGAAAATATTCTCTTCGAAGGGATCGTTTATCGTTCTTTTGCGGAAATCCCACCCAATATATGGAAACCACCATTGCATTCTACCCAGGTATCTTCCAAAATGGCTTTCACTTTCATAGCCGTGGTGCTTATTATAGCCTATCCTCCATTCAGTTTGCAGCCGGTAACGTGTATTGGCAAACATTATCTCACCATCGCTGCCATTGCTCTCCAAACCAATCCTTGCCATAGGATGTATCATCCTGTCATCAGCAAATAATTTCCGTTGTGCCAATTTGGGGTTAGGTATTTCAGGGTTGGGTAAATTATTGTCATACCTGAAAATTCGGCCCATGCCGCTCATCATGTGATATAAAATGTGACAATGGAAAAACCAGTCACCGCCGGGTTCCGTGGCGGCAAATTCAATGGTATCGGTTTCCATAGGCATCATATCTATGATATTCTTCATAGGAGCGTATTCACCCTGGCCGTTCACTACCCTGAAATCATGACCATGCAGGTGCATGGGATGTCGCATCATACTATTGTTATACAGAATGAGCCGTACGTTCTCCCCTTTTTTAATTAGAATTCTATCACTTTCTGAAACCACTTTGTTATCCAGGCTCCAAACGTAGCGGTTCATATTTCCTGTAAGGGTAAAATGCAACTCTTTGAGCGGCCCCGGTGGTAAAGTGGTCTTTTCAGGGGCGCGTAACATCTCATAATTCAAGGTTACCATATCGGGCGCTTCTGCTGACATTTCCATCCCCTGCATACTATTGCTATCGGGCATTTGCATGTTGTGCATATCATGTCCCTGCATAGCATCACTTTTCTTTTCCGTTTTTGGGTTTTCTTCACCAGTTATTTCCGGATACATGACTGTGTTCATATCCATTATCTGGTTCTGCATTTTCATGCCATCCATTTGTACCAGGTTACCCTTCATATCCATCATATCGTTCATCATCTTCATTCCGGCAAAATATTTGAGTTTGCCTGGCTTTTTGGCAAGCACCTTTTCTCCATTACCCAGCCAGAGGGACGCCGATTTCGTACGGTCTTCCGCAGTTACTAAAAATTCATAACTCTTATTGTCAGGAATGGTCACTACCACATCGTAAGTTTCAGAAACGGCTATAATCAACCGGTCAACTTCCACCGGTTCTACATCATTACCATCAGTAGCTACTACTGTTATCTTTCCTCCGGCGTAATTAAGCCAGAAATAAGAAGAAGCCCCGCCATTGGCTATACGCAATCTTACTTTATCACCTGCCTTGAATTGCGGTTGCTCGTTTTGATTTTTTCCATTGATTAAAAACTTGTCATAATACACATCGCTTACATCCATGGCCGTCATGCGTTTCCATTCATTGGTAACCTTTGTTTTGAAGTGGCCTGTTTTAATGGCCTCCGAATAACTTTGGGTAGATCCTTTTTGTATGGCAAACCAATCTGTGGCGGCATGCAGGCTTCGATCAACTTCTTCAGGTTTCATATTCGTCCATTCGCTTAATACAACAGGAACAGTGGGTATATCCCATTCTTTTCTTTTGTTCATAATAAAAGCCCCGTACATACCTATTTGTTCCTGCAAACCTGAGTGACTATGATACCAGTGGGTGCCATGCTGAACAATAGGAAATTTGTACAAATAAGTGGAGTGTGGCTTTATTGGCATCTGGGTAAGATTGGGCACCCCATCCATCCTGTTGGGCAGAAATAAACCATGCCAATGCAGGGAAGTTTCTTCATCCAGATCATTATGCACATAAATCTCTGCCGTGTCACCTTCTGTAAATGTTAAGGTAGGCATGGGTATTTGTCCGTTCACAGCAATGGCGCGTTTGGGTTTGCCACCAAAATTCACCGTGGTGTCAGCAATATATAAATCGTACCGAACCGTACGAGGTGGAGCAGTGGCATCAATAGTTTTAACCGGCCCCACATTCGCTTTTGCTGTTTTTATATTTTCCAGAAGGATGCCATTGTCCCCCATATCCATTTCGTCCATCTTCATGCTATCTGTATTTTCCGGCGGTTTAACCTGCTGCGAAGGCATTTGCATATGCTCCACGCTATTCCCCTTTTTAGTGGTGTCTTTCGTAGGCATTTGCTTTTTATCATGGTTTTGAGTTGCTGGTTTTGCACGCTGGTTTTTTACTTTCACCAGTTTCATGCCGCACTTCGGACAATTCCCAGGTTTGCTCATACGCACCTCCGGGTCCATAACACAGGTGTATATCACCGGTTGACCCTGTTTGTTCGTTTGCTGCTGTGCCCGGGAAAATGACCAGAAAAAAAGCAACAGGACTATTACTATTATATTTTTCATTGTTATTTTTTTACTGGCAACACTTTTTCTTCCTGATAAAAATAGTTTTCAGTACCTGCATTATTGCTTTACCAATAAGTTTAAACATTGCTTTAAATTTATTAGTTGGCTTATTGATAGGCAGCAGCTATACGGATTAGTGCGTATAGCTGCTGCATGGATTACATGAACATTATTTTATCGTATCACTTACCTTGCCACAAGTAAGCATCTGGGCACCGAAGTAGGGATTTTTGATAGCAGCCTCATTGCTTAGCCAATATGCCTTTTTCATAGGGCAATAATCCTGGTAAACAGGCTTGTCAGATAGCTTTATAGCTTTAGCCAGTTTGTAAAAGTTGTTTGAGAAAGATTGAAAATGTTCTCTTTGATGACCAATTTCCTTTGTTTCGGAAATATGCCTTGC
>DASUVL010001105.1:0-2662 GCA_036379015.1 Niastella sp. | reverse complement strand
TCCTATACCTGGTTGTTACCTGGAACTGCTTTTCCTTTTGCCTGAACCCGAGC
This sequence comes from Niastella sp., assembly GCA_036379015.1. Lineage (GTDB taxonomy): Bacteria > Bacteroidota > Bacteroidia > Chitinophagales > Chitinophagaceae > Niastella. Next base: position 2,609 of record DASUVL010001105.1, on the reverse strand, counting down.
GACTTCCCTTACCGCTGCTTTGTGAGCGGCTGCGGCCAGCAGAACGGTTGGATGAGCTACTGCTTCTGCTACCAGATGAACGGCCTTGCGTAGAGCTGCTACGCCGGCCACTGCTACCAGTACCGCCCTGCGATGCTTCACCGCCCATACGCGCTATGCGGCGTACTTCATCTTTCGGCATGCTGGCAAAACCACGACGCGATGTGCCTGAACTGCCTGAACTGCTTCTACCGGAACGACTGGATTCCCGGTTCCTACCGCGCTCGCGCGAGCCGTAATCTGATTCATACTGGGATGAACGGCCGAATGATCGACCTTGCCTTCCCATACCATAGCCCTGATCTTCCCAATGCTGGCCACCCATACGACGTTCCTGTTCGTTTGACATACTACCAAATCCACGACGCGAACGTCCCTGCATCTGCATTTGGCGGTTGTCATCTTCATCTTCGTCTTCATAATATTCATCTTCCTCTTCCTCTCCATACTGGCCCTGCATACCATACTGACGATACTCGTCATCGTCGTCATCTTCATCATAATAACCTTCATCAAATTCTTCTTCTTCCCCACCCCGGTATCGGCTCTGCATCCGGGACTCATCGTCGTCATCATATCTTCGTCTGCCATAGTTCCTGTCTGAACCATATTCACTTTCATATTGCTGTCCATATCCACCGTATTCTTGTTGTCCGGATCCGCGCTGTTGACTATATTCTTCACGTTGTCCCCATCCGCCTTGCTGTCCTCCATAACCTTGTCCACGCTGTTGTCCGCCGTATCCACCGTATCCTTGTTGACCGTATTCACCGTATCCTTGATTACCATATCCTCCTTGTTGACCATATCCTTCATGTTGCCCCCATCCGCCTTGTTGTCCGCTGTATCCACCGTATCCCTGTTGACCATATCCACCGTATCCTTGATTACCATATCCTCCTTGTTGACCATATCCGCCCTGCTGCCCATACCCTCTGTTTCCTTGTTGACCGTATTCACCTTGTTGTCCGTAGCCTCGTTGTGTGAACCGGCGGCCACGATTTTCCTCATTGTATTGACGGTCTGATTTTTGCCTTCCCTGGCGATCTCTTCTCATAATTAAAGTGTTTAATCGTTAGAAAATGATAAATCATATAATGCAATTTTAATGCTCACTATACTGATCTTTTTGTGTTGCAAACACTGAACTTGTTTTTGGCAATGATATAAAAATGTAAAATGAGGTTGTAGTGATCTTAGCGTAAGAATATAAACAATGGTGAGCTGGATAAATGAGCCGTTGGTTAAAAGGCCCCGAATGATCGGGGCCCTTTATTAATGTTTCAATAATTAATCAACTTTAATGGTTTTAAATAATTGCTTTGCCTTTTCATTTTTGGGCAATGTCACATGCAGAATGCCACTTTCATAATGCGCAGTTATACCGTTGGTATCAATAGCTTCATTCAAATGAAAGCTACGACTGAAAGAGCGTTTTCTGTATTCCTGCCTTACCCATCCTTCCTCTGTATTGGTTTGTTTATTTTCATTTTTTTCTTCAAAGGAAATGGTAAGCATATCGCCCGAAATGTTCAACTGGAAATCTTCTTTACGTAATCCTGGTGCTACCAGTTCCATTTCATAACTGGTGTCGGATTCCCGTAAATTTACGGGCACCCTGGTGCGGTCTGCATCGCCACCGAAGTCCCAAAAAGAATCATCGAAAAAACGGGATAGGTTATTTTGAAAGATCTGATCTACAACACTTCCAAAATTTGCCGGTTGGCGACTGTTTTCTTTTTTTAAAATGTTTGCCATAACATCCTCCTTTTAATTGTTTTTAAAATATCATAATGTAGCAGGGATTAATTCCTGCTTTATTTGAAATTCAAAAAATAATAAACGGATTGTTAAACTGGTTATCGTCCTCATCTTTATTACAGATGCGCCTGATCAAATCCTTTGTATACATTTTAAAGGGCATCCAATACTGATGATACCAATTACTTTGAAATTTCATTTTACCTCCCGTTATAGGCTATTATACAATTAGCTTATCTAAGATCTGTTCTATGGTTTGTAATACACAGAGATGCCTGTGTTTGGTTCTCACCAGGAGGAGGTTTTATAACAACTCTGTGATCGAGTGGCGTAGGTTTTAAATTGTTTGCCATGGTATTATGTTTTTGAATGGTTTATAAAAAAACACATAAAATGGAAATACAATTACTATAATAAAAAACTGTTATCAAGTAATATGCCACCAGGCACTATAAATTGCTCTTCTTAATTTTTGTCATATTTTATGAAAGAAATGCAGATTATCTTGAAATTTTGACAGTAAACAGGGAATCCCGATGCCCTATTGGTACTCTATTTATTGACATTTGTCACAATCCTTTTTTGACAAATGTCTTTTTTGCCTAACAGTCAAAACTTCAACTTTGTATCGTACTAAATACCTAAAAAATTGAAATTAGAAAACAAAGTAGCCGTAGTTACGGGAGGTAATAGCGGTATAGGGTTTGGCATCGCAGAAGCATTGAAAATTGAAGGTGCCGTTGGCGTAATTACCGGCAGAAATCAGGCAACGCTGGATAGTTCAGCCAAAGCACTGGGTGAGGGATTTA
>DASUVL010001104.1:0-4554 GCA_036379015.1 Niastella sp. | reverse complement strand
GGAAAGGATTGTCGGCCATCGTTTCATTATAACCGGTGAGAAAAGCCCCGGGGTTAATAGTCTGCACCTGTATGTTGTATTTTTTCAATTCGGAAGACATGGCCTCGGCAATAGCTTCCAACGCATGTTTTGTAGATACATAGATGCCATAGCCATCGGGCGTAAATAACCCGCCCATGGATGAAGTAAATACTACTTTTCCTTTTCTTTTTTCGCTGATCAGTTTTGCCACAAATTTTTGAGCAAAGGCCAGCGGAGCAAATACATTCGTTTCAAAATTTCTGCGTACGAGTTCTACGGGGATCTCAAAGACCGGCCCGGCTTCTCCAATACCCGCATTACTGAAGAGAATGTCGAAATCCCAGGTAAGTGCATAGGCTACATCATAATTATCCAGCATATCAAGTTTCTCAACCCTAAGGTTATCTTCGAGCCCCAGCTCTTTTACTTTATTACGCAAAGCAGTTACCTGGGGGGAGATCTGAACACCAGCAATAACCTGGTGACCTAATTTGGCTAATCCAATGGCGGTTCCTTCTCCAAAGCCGGATCCGGCTCCGGTAATCAGGATCTTCTTTTTCTCTTTCATAATTTAATTATTGTTTTAATATTGAAAATTGGTTTACCTATATCAGGCTGCCTGCAGTTGCTATTTGCAGATCCTGCGGTACAGCCCCGCCTGAAACACCTATGTAACCGATAATCTGACTGCCTTTTAATATGGGTCTTCCTCCGGGAAAACCCACTAAACCTCCATTGGTATTTTCCAATCCGAAAGCCCTGGCTTCCGGTTTAAGAAACTCACCAACAGTTTCGGAATTTGTTCTGAACAACATGGCGGTTTTCGCTTTCTGAATGGCAATATCAATAGACCCGATAAAAGCATTATCCATCCGGATAAATGATTTTAGATAACCTCCAGTGTCGAGCACAACGATGTTCACCGGCACATTAATTTCTTCAGCTTTCGATTTTGCCTGCCCGATAGCGGTCTCGGCCTGGTAAAGGGAGATGTCCATGCTTATTGATTTTATTTTTTAAAAATTTATTTCGAATTGCATCAATGCGTATGATGATGTAAAATTGACTTTAAAAAACTTTTTTTATTTTTCCGGTGAATTCAACTTTGTTGCCTGTTTCGTTCAAATGGTTAACGCTTCATACGACGTATAGGGAGTTTTGTATTGTGCGTTTGGCGTTGTGCCTTTAGCGTTTAGCCTTTACCAATTGAAGCGTTCCCATTATGAAGATCAGGTTTGTGCGCCCGTTTCTTTCATCATGTTCTCTTGCAAAAAACACATCGACATTAAACGACGGAATGATATCACAAGCCAACCCAACGGCAAGCCTGTTCCTTGTAAATTGGCAATCATTCAAAAAGAACGACACCTCATCAAAAGCATATAACTTAATGGTACGGGAGGCGCCCGTAAATGAGCGAAATACTCTTAGCCGGTTCCTGTAAAAATTCAGCGTCTGCAGGTCTTTCCTGAAGCGATTCCAAATAAGATTTCTATCTTCTATCAAAACATGCTTGAAAGGAATTGTAATTATCACAGCATTCATAATAGTATGCTCGCGAATACGGAAGTCAGTTGCGCCGGGGTAACTTAAATAGAGATAGGCAGGATTAAGTGTAATATATCTGCCGGCTTTTATGAATGCCTGTAGGTAAACCGAATTTGTAGATTGCGATCTGTTAATTCCAAATTGTCCCATTAACCGCAGTCCGGCGGAGTCATGATAGCTTATCCCGGGTAAATACCAGCTATTTGTTTGAGCCCAGGTATTTTGACAAAAAGCATTGTATGAAAATGCAACAATTAAAAAATATGATCTGAAAAATGTTTTGCGTATCAATTGTCATTCTTTTGGTATAATAAACAGGTAACTGATTATTACACCAAATATGACAAATACCTAAGCCAGATACTTGCCCAAAAAAGTCATTATTCTTTACATTTCCATCACTGTTATTGCCGGTGAATGTGGTACTTTCAAATCAGCTTTCATTTTCCCTGTTTTTGGGGATATGCATCTTTTTGATACCTAATTTCTCCATTCTTGATTCAAGGGTGGTAGGTTTCATATTTAATTTTTCTGCCGCGCCTCCTGTACCCCTGATTCTACCATTTGTTTGTTGCAGTACCGATAATATGTATTCACGTTCCGAAGCCAGCTGTTGTTCTTTTACTTCAAGCAGGGTGCGCGGTGTTGTGTTACTGACAGGATGTGTGAATGTGGCTGTTATATTGCTCAGTGGCCGTCCCCATTGAAGCAGGCTTTTGCCATCATTAAGAACAAATGCCTGCTCTATGATATTTTCCATTTCCCGAATATTACCGGGCCAATTGTACTGTATCATTTCATCAAGCGCCCCGGATCTAATACCATGGAAGGGCTTGCCTGTTTTTCTGGAAAACTTTTGTGCAAAGAAGCTGGCCAGCAGAGGAATATCTTCCTTTCGTTCCCGAAGGGGTGGTAAGGTAATGGGGAAAACGTTCAACCGGTAATACAGGTCCAGGCGGAATTTGCCGGCGGCAATCTCTTTTTCCAGATTGCGGTTGGTAGCAGCTATTATGCGCACATCCACTTTAATGGTATGCCGGCCTCCAATGCGTTCAATTTCTTTTTCCTGCAGCACCCGTAATAATTTTGACTGCATATCTGGCGGCATCTCGCCAATTTCATCCAGGAAAATAGTACCACCCTGGGCCAGTTCAAATTTGCCGATGCGTTTATCGAGGGCGCCGGTAAAGGCGCCTTTTTCATGACCGAACAATTCGCTTTCAATTAAATTGGCGGGCAACGCGGCGCAATTCACTTTTACCAGCAGTTTATCTTTTCTGGGTGAAAGGTTATGAATGGCGCGGGCCACCAGTTCCTTACCTGTTCCACTTTCTCCCAGTAATAAAACAGATGTATCTAATGGCGCCACCTGGGTAACCAGGTCAAACACGTGCAGCATTTTGTAACTGGAGCCGATTATTTCTTCAAAGTTCGATGTGATTTTTACTTCTTCCTGAAGGTAATTCTTTTCACGTTTCAGTTGTTCGGTAAGCCGTTCAATTTCATCAAACGCTATCAGGCGATCGATAGTTAATTGTAGCGCAGGCTGTAGCCGTTGCAGTAATTGCACATGTTCCGTTTTATATGCATCCGGTTGCCGGCTGTATAAGGAAAACAGGAAGAAGCCATCCCTGGGCATAAGCATCGCTATGTCGAGATTGCTGTGGAGAGAAAATTTCCTGGCCAACAACCGTTTTTCAGTTATGCGTGCGCATAAGGGTTCAAAATCCGGCGTATTATACAGCCCCGGTGCATTGGCTGTAATTTGTTTGCAAAGTTCGTTCGCCTGTTCCGTTTGTATGCCGGCGATGTTCGACAGATCCGACAGGAGAATAGTTTGGTATTCTTTAAACCCTATTCGAAAGAAACTGCAGATGCAGTGCATTTCGCTCTCCTTTTTTTTCATCCCCAGTATAATATAATCGAAGGGAATTGCCTGCTGCAGTTTTGCTGCCATTTGTTGCAATCGTTCTTCCCAACTGATCTGGCTTGCCATGATATTGGTAAGCTCTACCTGTAATGTTTGTTCTTTACGAAGTTGGGCTTCTATGCTATGGGCATGCCTGTAGTGGGCAATTTCCAGAGCCACCAGCACGTCCTTTTCACGAAATGGTTTTACCAAAAAGCCATAGGACTGTGTCGCCATGGCTTCTTCCAGCACTTTTTCGTTATTGTTGGCAGAAAGATATACAAAAGCGATATTTTTTTCGGTCAGGAAATGAGCTAAATCAATGCCGGTCCTCTTTCCTTTCAGGTAAATATCCAGCAATACAAGAACAGGGTGGTGGTGTTCGATTAAGGTCAGTGCTTCGTTGTATGAATCGGCAACGCCGCATACATCATAGCCTGCTTTTTGTAAGATCATGCTAAGATCGTTGGCTACTATAAACTCATCTTCCACAATAAGTATCTTTCGTTTCATTGGTTAAGCGATTTGGCCGGTTCAAAAGTTATTGATATGGTAACGCCATTTGTTTGCAGCACTTCAAACGTGCCATCCAGTTGTTTGCTCAATCCCCGCATCAGATTCATGCCAAACGAATTCGTATGCTGCCAGTCGAAATTATCAGGGAAACCAATACCATCGTCGCTTATATGCAATTCAATATAGCCTGCCCTGGTCTTGTACATGTGGATATTAATTTGCCCCTTTCGGCCATGCGGAAAAGCATATTTAACAGCGTTGGTAACGGCTTCATTAATGATCAATCCCGTGGGTACTGCCTGCGCCACATCCAGTGCAACCGGGTCAATGAACAAACCAAACTTAATACGATGTCCCGCATTCAAGCTATCGACCAGGTATTCAGTAACTTCTTTTATATAAGCCGACATATCAATCACCGTTAGTTGATGGTCGCTCTGGTACAGTTTACGGTGAATTAAAGAGATGACATGTACGCGATGCCTGCTTTCGTGAATGGCATTCAGTGCCGCTTCGTCTTTCAGATAAGCGGTCTGGGTATTCAGCAGGCTCATCACCAC
>DASUVL010001103.1:0-4424 GCA_036379015.1 Niastella sp. | reverse complement strand
TATGTACTTCGCTTTGTTAAATCGCCTGCTATTGCTGAAGATGTTTTGCAGGACGTATTCCTGAAAATTTGGGAGATCAAAAGCCGCATCGATCCTTCGCTTTCCTTCAAAGCCTACCTGTATCGTATCTGCCGCAACAGTGTTTTTAAGTTATTAAAAAAGATGGCAGTTGATGAAAACCTGCGGGTGCAGGTTATGCAGCAGTTTGCGCAATCGGTTGCGGACGCTGACCTGAAAGTTTTATGGCAACAATATGAAGCGATCTTACAGGCCGCCATCAACCGGTTACCACCCCAGCGCCAAAAAGTGTTTAAGCTATGCCGCGAAGAGGGAAAAACATATGAACAGGTAGCGGAAGAGCTGGGTATTTCACGCAACACGGTAAAAGAGCATATGGTATTAGCCATGAAACTGATCAGGGAACATGTTGATCAATATGGCGATACGCCCACTCACTTTATATTTTTTTTATTTTTCATTACTGATATCCCCACTACTTTTATCAGCCTGGCTTGATAATTTATTATGCCTTGAAAAAATAATGCAATTTATTTTTTCAGGCACCCACCCTTATTCCGCAAACCGGGATATTATATATACAACGCAGCCATATACTGATTATGCCGGAAACTAATGACTATTACGCACAGCTTTTAGCTGATTACATAAATAATACCTGTACACCGCAAAAGGTGGATGAATTGATGCAATGGCTTCAGCAGGACGCCGCTAACCGGGTGTTATTGCAACAATTACAGGCTGAGTTTAATAAAGCAATGGAAGGGAACGTGGAGGCGCCTGCAGAAATCAGCAACAGGCTGCGAACCCGTTTAATGCAGCAAATTCAACCGCCTGTTACCAGCATCTATAAGCGGTTATTTTTCAGAGCAGCCGCTGCAGCCATCGTTTTAGGTACGCTGGGTGCCGGGTGGTTTTTCTTCACTCAGCAGGAACCGGTAAAGGATGTAGCCAGGCATACATCCGTGTCGCCTGCTGTACGGTCAACTACAACAAAAAAAACAGGGGCGTTTATAACGCTGGCCAATGGTGAGCAAATAGAATTGGGTAAAACGGTTAGTGGATCTGTAATCGATCACGACCATATGAATGTTATAAAGCTGGCCGATAGTCTTATTGCGTATGATACGTCTGAAAACAGCAACGTGGCCCTTACTTATCATACATTAACTGTTCCGCGGGGTATTAAAATGGTACAGGTAATGCTGGCAGATGGCTCCATGGTATGGTTGAATACCGCTTCTTCTTTAAAGTATCCCACCGCTTTTACCGGAAAGGAAAGAACAGTTGAACTTACTGGTGAAGCCTATTTTGACATAAAACACGATGCAGGCAGACCTTTTGCCGTACGTACAAAAAATATTACGGTAAATGTTTTGGGCACTGGATTTAATGTAAGCGCTTATGAAGATGATGAGCAAAGTAATGTAGTACTGGTGAAAGGCAGTGTTGCCTTACAAGCTAAAGGTTCTTCAGGAATGCTACAAAAACAACTGGTTCCTGGTAATATGGCCAGCTTTCACGCCGGTGCGGAACGAATTGCCGTTACAAAAGTTAATACCGATGAATATATATCGTGGAAACAGGGATACCTCATATTCAGGCAAACACCCCTGGAACAGATCGTAAAGCGGGTGTCGAGGTATTACGATGTAACTATCAATACCAGGGTCCTTGGCAATAGCGATGAAACATTTTCGGGCAGGCTCGATTTACAAAATAGCATCGAAGATGTTATGAGCCTTGTGTGCCTGGGTACTTCATATATCTATTTACCAAAAGAACAAAAATTGGGTTTAAGAAAATAACGACGATACAACCAATTATTAACTAACCGCTAACGTATGAAAATGACTTGCTGCAAATGTCCTGACCAGGGACATACCAACCTGCTATTTTTAAAGATCAAGTTCACTGTTTTTTTACTGTTCATCGGCATGCTGAGTGTTTCGGCAAAAACCTATTCTCAAAACACACGTGTGGACCTTAATCTGCAGCATGCCACATTACCCGAATTGTTTGAGGAGATACAAAAGAAAACAGATTACCTTATTTTTTACAGGGACAAGCTGTTAAAGAAGGAAATGAAAAAGACGGTTCATTTTGATGTAAAGAACGCGTCTGTTGCAGATGTACTTAAACAGGCTCTGCATGAAACCGGTTTAACATATACCATCAAGGGCCGGCAGATTATTATTACGCCAAAAGAAGAGGCAATCGCTATTAATCCGCGCGATACGTTATTATCTGTCAGGGGCCGGGTGTACGATACCCATGAGCCGCCCGTGGCGTTGTCGGGTGTTACGGTAAGTGTTAAAGGGTCATCAGCAAGCACCATAACAGATGCAGATGGATATTTTAATATCAGGGCCAACAAATACGAAGTGCTTGTTTTTTCAAGAGTTAGTTTCAAACCCGTTGAATACACTGTTTCGAAAAGCGACAATTCCCTAAATATTTCAATGAAGGAAGATGTGAATGACCTGGAACAAATTGTAGTGGTTGGTCTTTCAGAACAGAAAAAGAAACACATCGCCAGTTCGGTGGCTATGCTCAATGTGGCTTCGAATATTACAGGAAAACCCATCACTACATTATCACAAAGTTTACAGGGCGGAGTGACCGGCTTGCAGGTTACTCAAAGTTCCGGATTGCCAGGTGGTGATGCTGCTGCCATAAAGATCAGAGGCATCAGTACTTTGGGTGATTCCGATCCGCTGGTATTGGTAGATGGTATTCCCATGGATATGAACCACATTGATCCTGTAACCGTTCAAAGTGTTACTGTGTTGAAAGATGCGGCAGCCGCAGCCATTTATGGCGCAAGGGCCGCCAATGGCGTCATTGTCGTTACTACAAAAAGAGGTATTCCCGGCAAAGTAGCCGTTACGTATGATGGTTATGTGGGAATACAAACGCCATCCAGTTTGCCCGAAGTGGTTAATGCTCCTGAATATATGCGCATGTACAACGAAGCGCAGGTCAATGCCGGTAAACAACCTTCCTATTCAGATAGTGATATTGTAAAAACCATGGAAGGTACCGACCCGGTACGGTATCCCAATACCAACTGGATCGATGAGGTGGTCGACCAAAGAGCGCCCATTACGAGTCATACGCTTGGTGTGAGCGGTGGTAATAACGTGGCCCGCTTTGCTTTAACCGCCAATTATTTGTATCAGAAAGGGATGCTGCCGGTAAACAATACTACCCGGTTTAATATCAGGGCCAATACGTCTGTTACGCTTAGTAAGAATTTTGTAATTAACCTCGATATGCTGGCCATTAAAAGAAATACCCTCATGCCTAACCGGACAGTAGCTCCGAAGAATACCGGGAGCCGGTTACTGGAGGATATTTACCGCGTGCCGCCTACCATATTGCCCAAATATCCCGAAGTGGATGGAAGAACCATGTACGGCCGCCATGTTGATATTGTTAACCCGGTGGCATACGCTGAAAAAGGCGGGCAGAAAAAGTACGAAAGCGGACAAACCAGTATTAACCTGCAGCCTAAATGGCGCGTGATGCCGGGTTTGAACCTGCGCGGCCAATTCAGTTTCAGGTTGAATAGCGACATCAACCGGGATACCCGCAATAACTACAACTTTTTAGATTATTACACCGGCCAGTTATTACAAACCTGGACGATGCAAAGAGCCGTGTCATCTGAAAGGACTACTTATTATTATCTGGGTGCCAATGCCGATTATACCCTTACCGTGGGCGACCACATGATATTTGCCATGGCTGGTTATTCGCAGGAGGAAACCAATTCTAAAGAATGGGATGTTTCATCATTGATATCAGGGTATGCAAAACTGAATTATTCTTACCAGAATAAATACCTGCTCGAAGGAACCATACGCACGGATGGATCTTCCCGGTTTAGTCCGAATAACAGATTTGGTTATTTCCCTTCTGTTGCCGTTGGCTGGAATGTACATAATGAGAACTTCATGAAAGGTGTTGGCTTCATCAATAACTTCAAACTAAGGGGCTCCTACGGTTACCTGGGTAATGAAAATATTGGTTTATATAAATACCAGACGTTGATCAGTTCTTCAAACGGTGTTGAATCAACGTATGGCAATCCCAATATCACCTGGGAAACGGTACATATGATGGATGCAGGCGCAGACATCGGTTTATTTAACGGCAAGCTGGAGCTGACTTTTGATTATTATGATAAAATAACCAACGACATCATTCTTAATCCACCATTACCGCTCGTTGGTGGTTTTGAAGGTGAAGTACCGTTGAATGCAGGCAGGGTAAAGAACAAAGGGTGGGAGTTGTCAATGAATTATAATGCAAAAGCAGGACGAAATGTAAGCATCTCCGTACGTCCCGGTGTTTCGTACAATACCAATACCATCTTGAACCTGGTAGCTGGTCCGTATGTA
>DASUVL010001102.1:0-10855 GCA_036379015.1 Niastella sp. | reverse complement strand
CTCGCCGTAGCCTTGGCGAAGGCGGGAAGTTCATATGGAAACCATGACACGGTTATTTCGTGGCACGGTTAAGGAGTTATATTGAATATACATTATGATCATATTTGAAACAGATAGGTTAATCGTTCGTCGCTATACACCCGCTGATCAGGAGAATTTCAACCGGCTGAATGGCGATCCGGAGATCATGCGATACATCCGGGAGGCCAAAGATCCCCAGGAATGCATTGTTATTTTAAAGCGGAACATTACATTTTACGAGCAAAACCCCTTGATGGGCCGCTGGGCCATGATTGAAAAAGCGACTGGCGCCTTTGTTGGTTCCTTTGCTATTATCCCCGTAGAAACGGTTGACCACAGCCGCCATGCGGAGATCCAGATTGGTTATGCTTTATTGAAAGAATACTGGGGCAAGGGTTTTGCTACCGAATCAACCCTGGCCGGTCTTCAATATGCTTTTGACGTGATGAAGTTGCCGAAGATCGTTGCCATTACGGAGATCAAAAACATCGCTTCTCAAAAAGTATTGCAGCGGAGCGGATTTATACAACAACAAAATATTGTAGAGGCCAACAGGGCCCTTTGTTATTTTTCTAAACAGAACCCCAACGCCATTGAAACGCAACGGCTTCATTTGTTTCCACTTACCATACCTCAACTGGAGTTATACCTGAAAGGGAATGACGGGTTGGAAGAAGCATTGGGGCTTACCCGTTTTGGCCGCACCATGGTGCCGCAAGTACATGACAGGGTAAAGAAGGTTACATTACCTAAAATGAAAGAGGCGGAAGCTGATTATCTCTTTTATACATTTTGGCTGGTGGTTGAAAAGCAAAGCAAACTGATTGTAGCGGAAATGGGATTTAAAGGTCCGCCTACCAATGGCGGGCAGGTAGAGATCGGGTATGGTACCATGCCAAGTATGCGGAACAAAGGTATAATGACCGAAGCCGTGCAGGGATTATTGCAATGGGCCGTAAGCCGTGCAGATATTAACCAGGTATTGGCCGAAACCCATACTTCCAATTTACCTTCTATAAGGGTAGCGGAGAAGTGTGGATTTGAGCGATTTGAGACAAAAGGTGAGAATTTGTGGTGGAAGGTTCAGGTGTAATACAAAATATTGAATATTGAATGTTCAATATTCAATGTTGAAGTGAATACAATTCCTGCCTTTCACTTCAACATTCAACATTTAAAATTTAATATTTAATATTCTACTAGAATTCCGGATTGACCCCGGTATAATTCTGCGGTGTTATCTTCTTCAACTCTTTCTTTATCGCTGCGGAAACTTTAAGTCCATCAATAAATTCATGAATGGTTTCCTGGTTGATGCCATTCTTGCCACGCGTTAATTCTTTCAACGCTTCGTACGGCTGCGGGTAATTTTCACGGCGTAAGATGGTTTGAATGCCTTCGGTCACCACAGCCCAGTTGTCTTCCAGATCGGTATTGATGGCGCCGGCGTTCAACACCAGTTTACTCAACCCTTTTTCAACGGATTTTATAGCAATGATGATGTGCGCAAATGGAACGCCGATATTACGCAATACGGTAGAATCGGTGAGGTCGCGTTGCAGCCGGCTAACCGGTAATTTGGCAGCCAGGTGTTCGAGCAGGGCATTGGCAATGCCGAGATTGCCTTCGGCATTTTCAAAGTCGATGGGGTTTACTTTATGCGGCATGGCGCTGGAACCTATTTCGCCCTTCACCGTACGTTGTTTAAAGTAATCCATGGAGATGTATGTCCACATATCGCGGCAAAGATCGACCAGGATGTTGTTGATGCGTTTCATGGCATCAAAGTGAGCGGCCAGGTTATCGTAGTGTTCAATTTGCGTGGTGAACTGCTGACGTTGCAAACCCAGTACGCCTTCTACAAATTCATTACCCAGTTGTATCCAGTCTTTCTCGGGAAAGGCAACGGCATGGGCATTGAAGTTACCGGTAGCGCCGCCAAACTTGGCGGTAAAGGCCACCTGTATCACCTGTTCAACCTGGTTACCGATGCGCTCTACAAATACCATGATCTCCTTGCCCAACCGGGTTGGACTGGCTGGTTGGCCATGGGTATGGGCCAGCATGGGGATCTCTTTCCATTCAGTGGCCAGTATTTCCAATTGGCGGTTGAAATTCAGCAGGGCAGGGAGGTATTCGTTTTCAACGGCATGTTTCCACGAAAGCGGAATGGCCGTGTTATTAATGTCCTGCGACGTGAGGCCAAAATGCACCCATTCCTGGATGGCTTCGGCTTCCATGGCTGCTAATTTTTCTTTCAGAAAGTATTCCACGGCTTTTACGTCGTGGTTAGTGATCTTTTCGGTGTCTTTTATTTTGCGGGCGTCATCAACAGAGAAATTCTCGCAGATCTCCTGCAGCGCTTTTTTTTGCGGAGCCGTAAGGGCAAAGAATTTTTTATCGGCCAAAAACCGCACATACTCTACTTCTACCAGCACGCGGTATTTGATGAGCGCAAATTCAGAAAAATAATCATCTAAATGTTGAACCTGGTGGCGATAGCGTCCGTCAACCGGTGAAATGGCCGTAAGTGCGTTTAGTTCCATGAACAAGTGTTGTTTATTAGGGCTCGTCTAGTACCTTTGTTGCCGCAAAATTAAATCAATTGAATAAGATTAAGGTTGGAATTGTTAATTATCTCAATACGAAGCCTTTAATATTTGGAATTCAGCATTCGCCCGTGGCAGAAAAGTTGTTATTGATCGAGGATTACCCGGCCAATGTGGCCCAAATGCTGAAAGAAGGTTCAATTGATGTGGGCCTGGTTCCGGTGGCGGTGATCCCGCACTTACAGGAGCATCATATAATTACTGATTTTTGTATTGGCTGTACCGGTCCGGTAGCATCGGTGGCCGTATTTAGTGAAGTTCCTATCAATAACATCGAAAAAGTACTACTCGACTACCAGAGCCGGACCTCTGTGGCGCTGGCTAAAGTGTTACTGCGTAAGTACTGGCAAATAGAGCCGGAGCTCATAGATACCAAATCTGATTACCGGGGGGCTATCAAAGGTACCACCGCAGGGATCGTTATTGGCGACCGGGCGCTGGAGCAACGGAAAGTGTCGCCCTATATTTATGACCTGGGCGAAGCCTGGATCGATTTTACCGGTTTACCGTTCGTGTTTGCCGCCTGGGTAAGCAATAAACCGTTGCCTGTTGATTTTATAACCGAGTTCAATTCCGCCAATAAAAAGGGACTGGAAAATATTGATAAAGTGGTTGCCGGCATTCCTTACAACGTGTTTGATCTGCACAAATATTATACAGAGCATATCAGCTATGAGCTAACGCCAGCAAAGAGAAAGGGGCTCGATCAGTTTTTATCCTTTGTTACTGAAGAAAGAGTTGTGATTAAAAGCACCCTCTGAGCTACAACAGCCAATGTGCTAATGGAATGCAGGGTATTGGGAGTGCTAATGCATGAGCAAATACAACATCAGCACATTGTATTTTGTATTCATTATCACATTAGCAAATTATCGAATTATTTTTTTTATCCATTTGCGTACTGTTTTGGTAAACACCTTTTGGGTGCCGTAAGCTTTATATTGAGGCATGTTGGTTAATTGCTCCTCCCCTCTAAAGGTCGTGTATGGTTTTTTGACAGATCTTTTTTCTATAACCAGTATGCTGTCGTAATAATGCAATCCATACACTGACTCTGTTAAGTGGCTAAACATTTTAGAGCGTTGGTGTCTTGGGGCATGCCAGCCATGGAGCTTATCTATTATTGTTTTACTGAACTCAATAAAACTGCTTTTTCGTTTGTAGCCGCCGCCATATTCAGGCCAGTAGGAGGTATGCAGATCTTCACAAACGTACAAGCCGTTTTCTTTCACATGATCAAATAATACCCTGAACGTTATCATTTGTTGTTTCATGGTATGGCCACCATCATCGAGCAGAACATCAATTTTGGGGAGCTGCTCTTTCAGGGAGCGCAGGAAGTTTTCATCTTCCTGGGAACCAATGATCACTTTGGTATTTCCCTGTTCAAATTTTTTACATTCCGGGTTTACATCAACGCCTATAATAGTGGCTTTTTCGCCAAAATATTTTCTCCAAAGTTCAAGCGAACCGCCGTGGGCTACGCCAATCTCTAAAAAAACAAATTCCGTATGGCGGTACTTGCTAAAATGAAGGTCATATATATCAATAAAGTGGTCCCATTTGTGTAATAACCGTCCTTCATGTTGATTATATAGCTCTCTGAGACTTTCCATAAAATGACCTGGGTTTAATATTAGCTGGCGAAATTAAAATTTATGTGTTATCACCCCTCATTTTTTTTATTTAATATATTGTTTTTAATTGAATATAACAATGCCTGCTTTCTCCTTTTGCAGTCAGCGTGGAACCGGCGCCGGTATTATTTTCTGATGGTTTATTCATGAATTCGGCCTGCCGGATTGGATAAAATTACGGTTTCAGCAAATTGGGTATGAGTTGACTTTTTAATGTATTTTAGCGCCCTTTAGGCTTTTAACTATAGAATCTGTATGAATTGGGAGCACAAAATATTGCTATGGCGTTTAAAATGGATTCATTTTTCGGGAAATGATAAGAAGCTGAAGCATATAAAGATAAAGGATCATAAAGTTGGTTTTGAAAAAAGCCTGGAAATGGTGCATGCCTACCGGGAGATCTTTAGAGATAACATCTATGCTTTTCCCAGTACCGTGCCCCATCCGTTGATCATTGATTGCGGGGCCCATATTGGGGTAAGTGTTGTTTTCTTTAAACAATTATTTCGGGAAAGCCGCGTCATTGCTTTTGAACCCGACCCCGAAAGCTTTAAACTGCTTTCAAAGAATACCAATGGGCTGTCGGCGGTGGATCTTGTGCAAAAGGCCGTTTGGATCCACGATCAGGGTGTGCATTTTGCGCAACAGGGCGATATGAGTAGCCATATTATAAACGATAAAACCGCCACCCAGGGAGTAAGTCTGCCCAGCGCGCGGTTGCGCGATTACCTCACAGGCCCTGTGGATATGCTTAAAATGGATATTGAAGGGGCGGAAGTGGATGTGCTGCTGGATTGTAAGGATCGCCTGCACCTGGTTAAAAATCTTTTTGTTGAGTTTCATGGCATGGCAAATGATCCCGGGAAGCTGGAGCAATTATTGAGCATCTTTAGAGAATGCCAACTTGATTATTATATTAAACCGGCTGCTGATTGGGCTGCAACGCCTTTTGTGAACATGGTCAGTAAGGATGGATGGGACATACAGCTTAATATTTTCTGTATAAACAATCAGTTCAAAGCCGGTAAATAAGATAGCCTTTACAAACTATGTCTATAAAAGATTCTTTAATTACTTTTTTGAGTTATCTGAGGCGGCCGTCAAAAAGAAGGTTAATTAAATACAGCTGGCAGCTTACCGGTAAAAACGGTTTGGAGATCGGGGGACCCAGTTCCTTTTTTTCTGTGAAAGGTAATTTTCCGGTCTATTTGTTTGCCAACCGTATTGATGGGGTGAATTTTAATACAGAAACTATTTGGGAGGGTTCTATAAAAGAAGGCGGCGCGTATCGTTTTTATAAAAAAGAAGGGTATCAGTATATCAGGGAGGCCACCGATCTGCAGGGTATTGAGAATAATAAATATGACTTTTTATTATCGTGCCACAGCCTTGAGCATGTAGCCAACCCATTAAAGGCCCTGAGTGAATGGCAACGGGTATTACAACCGGGTGGTATACTGGTGTTGGTGCTGCCCGATAAGCGGTATACGTTTGATATTAACCGCACGTATACAACCATGGATCACCTGGTGAAGGATTATGATCTTGAGATCAATGAAAAAGATACAACCCATTTCGACGAAATAAAAGCATCGTATGGGCCTGGTATTTATCCGGGCATAGGCTCCCAGGAAGAATTGGTGCAGCGGCTGGCAAATAATTATACCACCCGGTTTGCGCATCACCATGTTTTTAATTTCAATGTGATGGAAAAAATGCTGAACTACTTTGATTTTAAAGTATTACACCAACAGCAGATCGCTCCCTTTCATTTAACAATGATTGCGCAAAAAGCATTATCATGAAAGGCATCGCCGGCACCGTAGTGTTATATAATCCTGATGAGCGGGACTTGCTTCATAATATTCACTCATATTTACCGTATGTTGAATTATTGATCGTCATTGATAATACAGAAGTTCCCAGAACCAATTCGGGTGAACAAATAAAAGGCGCCGGTACCGCCATCCGGTATATCGCCAATAACCAGAACAAGGGGGTTGCGGCCGCTTTGAATATGGCTGCACAAATGGCGTTTAATGAAGGGTATACCTGGTTGCTGACGATGGACCAGGATTCATACTTTGATAAGGGGGAGATGACGAACTATTTTTCGCTTTTCAGTCAATTGTTCCAGGCGCAAAGTAATATCGCTATTGTGTCGCCTTCGCATGAAAAAGGGACTGCTGATGCAACGCCAGGAGCTGTTTTTTCCGAAGTTACTACCGTCATTACATCAGGCAGCCTGATGCAATTGCCATTGTGGAATGAAGCCGGCGGGTTTTGTGAAAAACTGTTCATTGATGAAGTGGACCATGAGTATTGTTACCGGCTTATCGAAAGAGGGTACAGGATCATTCAATGCAATGCTGTTTATTTAAACCACCGCCTGGGCACAAAGAAAACGGGCGGGTACCTGGGATCGGTAGCCAAAAGAGAGCGGGTGATACATTCGCCGCGCCGGGTGTATTTTATGGTTCGGAATTACCTGTATGTACGCAAACTGTACAAGAAATCATTTCCGGAAGAATTTAAACGCAGGGATAAGGAAGTCATGAACCGCATTAAGAATAACCTGTTCTTTTCAGGGCATTTCTGGAAAAATGTAAAGCATGTGCTGGCCGGTTACCGCCATTACAAAACAGGTAACTTTTCTAATAAACTGTAATTATGCCTTTGATCTCCATATGCATACCGGCGTATAAAAACGTTGATTTTCTACAGCGATTGCTGGATTCTATCAGTATGCAAACCTTTTCCGATTATGAAGTGGTGGTAACGCATGATAGTGCTGATGAGCAGGTACGGGAGCTTTGCATGTTATACCAGCAAAAAATTCCCTTACATTATTACCGGAACAAAACCGTGTTGAATACACCGGAAAACTGGAATGAAGGCATCAGGAGAGCGACCGGTACCTGGATAAAGCTGATGCACGACGATGACTGGTTTACGGAGAATACCGCATTGGAAAAGTTTGTACAGGCAACGAAACAATACCCGGCAGGCGCTTTTTTCTTTGCTGCTTTCAGAAATATTGACCAGGATACGGGAGTAGAAAAAGAAGTGCGGTGTAACTGGTGGGACCTATTGATGCTCTCCATGAGCCCGCTGCATCTTTTTAAAAGAGTGTATATCGGCAATCCCAGTTGTACATTTATTAAAAGGGATCTCGATCTGTTGTATGATAATCAATTCAAGTGGGTGGTTGATTTTGAATATTACATCCGCTGTTTGCAAAAAGTAAAAAAGAACTATCATTATATTGACGATATCCTGCTCAATATCGGGTTTAATGCGCAACAGGTAACAAAATTTACGTTTCGGGTGGCCCAGGTAGAAATACCGGAAAGTTATAAAATGGCAGATAAACTGGGCTATCGTATACTGCGGAATATTATCGTGTATGACTATTACTGGCGCTTACACCGGAATGTTTCAGTGAGGGGCGAGGATGATGTAAAAAAGTATTATACCGGCACCATACATCCCATTTTACAGCAAATGATCCGTTGCCAGCAGCAGCTTCCCTTATCACTTCTTAAAATAGGTCCCGTATCAAAACTCCTGATGATGGGCAATTACCTGGTCAGTTTGTTCCGTAAAATATAGCTACAGGTTTTCGAGTTTTAGCCACACTTTTATTTTATAAAGGCTTTTTCCAACAGGAGATTGCAGCAGGTAATGCAGTGATTTTAACCGCCACTGCCATACCCTGTGCAGGAAGGTGTTGCGGGAATATCTTTTGTACACCCGACTTAATTCATCTACTGATCTCAGGTATTGAACGGAGCTGATGCCGCCGGGCGCGAAACTGGCTATAGGCTCGGGGAGAAAATAAAAAGGTTCGTCTTTTATGCGCACGAGGAAATCATAGTCCATAGCTATAGGAAGGGTAGTATCATACAGCCCGTGTTTATTGTATAATGCTTTTCTTACGTACATGGTTTGGTGGCTGATGCTGCGCATGCCCCGGTACACCTTAGCCGCACTGAAAGGTTTACCAATGATCACTTCCTGGTGGCCACGTTGTAATTTGTATTTGCCATGCAACCACTGAATGTGCGGGTGTTCGTTAAAAGCAGAAACCACTTTTTGTAAAGCCTGTTCATCGTACAACATATCGCCGGAGTTTAACATTACGATAATGTCGCCCGTTGCCAGCAGGATCCCTTTATTAAAAGCATCTGAAATGCCATTGTCCCGCTCATTTAACCACCGCCGGTAGGCAGGCTGTGTTTGCTGTTCGAGGAAGTCTTTAATATCTGGTTTGGTAGATCCGTTAATAACTATATGCTCGAATGGTTTTTCGGTTTGTTTGTCCACTGAAGAACAGGTATTTTTTAACTCTTCCGGATTATTAAAGCATATAGTAACAATGCTGATCTTGTTCATGGGTCAAAATTACTATTTTTACCGGTATGCGGAAGTTGGTTACCTATATATCACTCCTGATATCCTACGCCGGCCTGGCGCAGGAATACAGCTATTCCCGCTACGATAGTAAAGATGGCCTGGCCAGTTCTACGGTGTATTGCATGACCCAGGATAAAGATGGGTTTTTATGGTTTGGTACTGAACTGGGTTTAAGCCGTTTTGATGGTACGCATTTTAAAAATTTTACCCAGGAAGATGGCCTGCCCGATAACGAGATCATACAATTGTTTGCCGATTCAAAAGGCCGGGTTTGGTTGTCGCCGTTTAAAAAAACCGTATGCTATTATTATAAAGGCGTTATTCATAACAGTGATAATGATTCCGGGTTAAAAAAGTTGAACATCCAGGATAACATATTCCAGTTTGCTGAAGACAACGAAGGAAATGTATTGTTGAAGGAAAGAGAGCGGCTCCATGTTGTTAAGCCAAACGGGGAAGTATATGATGTTTTTACAAATGGCAATAAACCGCTGGGTAGTTTATTGTTGATCGCCGGGCGGAAAGCCGGTGGTTTCTGGGTGTTGGAAAACAATAATCTTTATATATTACAAGACAACCGGTTTACGTTGTGGCGAACGATCCCGTTAACAAATAGCCATTTCAGCTATGCGGCATTTGCCGATGAAACGCTGTTGTGGAAATGCGACCCTGCTGATCTGTATGTAATGTCAATGCAGGATAATAAGTCCGTTCAGTATCCTTATACGAATTATCTCCAGCACATAAACCTGGCCGTACCGGATAAACAACATGTAACTGCCTGTACGCGGGACGGTGCTTTTGTACGTGATTTAAAAAATCCTGACAGTTTGCAGCATTTCCTGCCGGGGGTAACGGTATCCAATATGTTTAAGGATTCAGAAGGCAATTGGTGGTTCTGTACGTTTGGAAAGGGCGTATACCGGCTGAATTCTGCCGTTGCCATGAATTTGAGCGTTGCCATGACGCAAAAAAACGATGTAAAGGCCCCGGTTCCGGCGCGTAGTTATGAGTGGTTATTACAAAAAAAATATTTAAAGACCTCGGTCCCCGTGCGTAGTTATGAGTGGATAGTGGCGAACAACCTGTTGCAAATGATAAGGCAAAAAGCCGGTCAAAAATGGGGTGCGGAAGACCGGTCTGCTTTTATCTGGTATAATTCCAACCCGTTAATGGTTGTAAGTTTTCTCGATGACAATTCTCCTATATTAGGGACCAAGCGTTTTTTACAGAAATTATTGCCCGACCTTTCTCACTATGTGGAACAATTGGATTTTATTACCGTAAAGGCTATGTGTAAACATCAACGTAGTATTCTGGTGGCTACTGACAGGAACGTGGTTGTTATAGACCAAAAGACATTTAAAATAACCGATACCATCTGGCATGAACGGGCCACAACTGTATTTTCAAATAATGAAACCATTTATATAGGAACGCTGAACGGCCTGTACCAGCTAAACCCTGGAGAAAAGGTGCAATACCTGGGGGCAAATAGCAAGGCGTTGAAAAGCCGGATCGCCGCTGTTCGGGAAGATGCCAACCATATAGTTTGGGTGGCTACCACGGGGGCCGGTTTAATTGCCTTAAAGAACGGTAAGGTCTTTAAAACGATTACCCGGCAAAACGGACTGGCCAGCAGTATTTGCCGCACGCTTTTTTATGAGAACGGCAAATTGTGGGTGGGTACCGATAAAGGGTTGCACAAGGTACAGGTGCTGCAACCTGGTTTCCCTATAGAAAAGTATACAACCAGCGATGGGTTGTCTTCAGATATCATTGATGCGGTGTATGTACGTAATAAAATGGTTTTTGTGGGTACGCCGGAAGGCATCACGTTTTTCGATGAGGAAAAAATGACCAGTCAATCGCGTTGTGACCTGCGATTTGTTGATATTACCGTTGGTGATAAAACCTTTTACCCGTCCGATGCACCCGTAACTATTCCCCACGAGACGAACAACATTCAGTTTAATTATGTCGGTATATCCTTTAAATCGAATGGGGATATCCGCTACCGCTACCGGTTACTGGGGCTCGACAGTACCTGGAAGGAAACCAGGGAAACATTTTTAAGCTATCCCATTCTGCCCTCCGGAGATTACCAACTGCAGCTACAGGCCATTAACAAGTTCGATGTGCACAGCCAGCTGCTTACAGCCGGCTTTACCA